>JBEGTE010000055.1:0-5838 GCA_041179605.1 Actinomycetota bacterium
GTCAACGAATGGGTTGAGGTCGCCAAGCGTCGCGTCCGCCGCGCTTCCGGGCTCGTGAACGCGACCCTCCGCAAGGTCTCGAAGCGCTCCTCAGAGGAGTGGCGCGCTCACTTCGAGGCGACTCTGACTGGCGACGCATTGACCGAAGCAACGACTAGCCACCCCGCCTGGATCATCCGCTCGTTCGCGTCAATTCTTCCGTCGACTGAGGTGGACGCGCTTGTGGAAGCCGATAACGCCGCCGTCCATCCGACGTTGATTGCGCTTCCGGGAGTTGCGAGCGTGCCCGCTGATGCGGCAAAGGGTGTGTTGTCGCCGTATGCGTTTGCTGCGCCACCCGGTCCGATTTCGGATGTTGCCGGCATTCACGACGGAACGGTTCGTGTTCAGGATGAAGGCTCACAGATTGCAGCGTTACTGCTCGGCGCATGCGCTCCCATCGTCATCGGCGAGGAGTGGCTCGACCTGTGTGCTGGACCCGGCGGCAAGACCGCGTTGCTCGCCGCGATTCAGCGTCCCCACAACGGTTTTCTCGTTGCGAACGAGCCACACGATCACCGCGCCGATCTCGTTCGCCAGGCGATTCGTCCTTTCCGCGACCACGTCCGAGTTATTTCCAAGGACGGTCGAATTGTCGGGCGCGACAACCCCGGTCGCTTCGATCGTGTTCTCGTGGATGCCCCGTGTTCGGGACTCGGTGCACTGCGGCGTCGTCCCGAATCCCGCTGGCGAAAGTCCGAGGAGGACCTCGACATCCTCACCATGTTGCAGATTGAACTGCTCACCGCCGCGGTTCGAGCCACGAAACCCGGCGGCTACATCGCGTACGTGACGTGCTCGCCGGATCCGCGCGAGACGGTCGAGGTTGTTCAAACGGTACTCGACGAACAGCCATCCGTTACCGTCGTCAAGACGGTAGACGTGCTCGCCACGATCACCCCCAACGCGCATGCGGTCGGCCGAGGAACCGCTGTACAGCTCTGGCCGCACCGTCACGGTACCGACGCGATGTTCATCCAGCTGCTTCACCGAACGCGATAGCCTGACATCGTGACCGTACGAATCAACCCGAGCATTCTAAGTGCCGATTTCGTCAACATGGAACGTGACCTGGGTCACATCAGCAACGCTGACTTCGTGCACGTTGACGTGATGGACAACCATTTTGTGCCCAACCTGACGTTTGGACCACAAATGGTTGGGCGAATCAAAGATGTGTCCACGGTTCCGCTAGATGTCCACCTCATGATCGAGGACAACGACCGTTGGGCGGCCGGATATGCGGAGTTGGGGGCCGAATCGGTCACCTTCCACGTCGAGTCGACCGCAGACCCTGTCGCTGTAGCGACCCGCATTCGCGAAATCGGTGCTCGAGCGGGACTCGCACTGAAGCCGGGAACGTCGTTTGACTCGGTGCGGGAAATTGCGCACGCCTTCGACCAAATCCTCGTCATGACGGTAGAACCCGGATTCGGTGGACAGAAGTTCATGTCTGACCAGATGGAGAAGGTTCGTCAGGTCGCCCAGTTCCGCAAGGACACGGGCACATCGTTCTGGATCGAAGTCGACGGAGGCGTTGACGAAAACACCATTTCGCTCGCAGCGGAAGCCGGTGCCGACACATTTGTTGCTGGTTCGGCGGTGTATTCGAGGGACAACCCCGCTCTTGCGGTCGAAAACCTCCGTAAACTTGCTCAGGCACACCGCCACCACTAGGAGAAACATGTCGAAGCCCGAAATTGAACCGCAGCTCGGACCCGAACCCACCGAACTTGTCATCGAAGACATAGTCGTCGGTGACGGCGCAGAGGCAACCCCCGGCGCCAACGTCGAGGTTCACTACGTCGGTGTCACGTTCGAGGGTGAAGAATTCGACTCGTCGTGGAATCGAGGTCAGTCAATTGAATTCCCACTCAACGGACTCGTTCGTGGATGGCAAGAGGGAATCCCCGGCATGAAAGTTGGCGGGCGTCGTCAGCTGATCTGTCCTCCGAACTGGGCATATGGACCCGCCGGTTCGGGCCATTTTCTGTCGGGTAAGACGCTCATCTTCGTCATCGATCTGCTCGCCACTCGCTAGACGGTTAAGATTGTCGAGTGAAGACATTCGACGAACTTTTCGCTGAGCTGACAGTCAAGGCCGAAACACGCCCGGAGGGCAGCGGAACGGTTGCCGAACTTGATGCCGGCGTTCACGCGATCGGAAAAAAGATCGTCGAAGAGGCTGCCGAAGTGTGGATGGCCGCTGAGTACCAGTCCGACCAGGAAACCGCCGAGGAAATCGCGCAGTTGATTTACCATTTGCAGGTCCTCATGGTTGCAAAGGGCCTGACGCCCACCGACATTTACGACGTTCTCTAATCCAAAGGCCTCTCATGCTCAAAGTCGCAGTCCCAAACAAGGGAACTCTGTCCGACACCGCAATCGAAATGCTTATCGAGGCGGGGTACCGCGGTCGTCGTGATCCACGTCAGCTTCACGTCATTGATGAACGAAACGGTGTCGAGTTCTTCTACCTTCGACCCCGCGATATTGCGACGTACGTCGGTTCTGGCGCGCTTGACGTCGGAATCACGGGTCGCGACCTGCTGCTCGATTCTGAGACCGAGGCAGTCGAGCACGATGAGCTCGGTTTTGGTGCGTCGACGTTCCGTTTCGCTGCGAAGCCTGGTGCCTTCTCCGATCTCGCGGAACTGAATGGAGTTCGCGTCGCGACTTCGTACCCCAAGTTGGTCGGTGACTTCTTGTCACAGTCGGGTGTATCGGCGCACCTCGTAAAACTGGACGGCGCGGTCGAATCCGCTGTTCGACTCGGAGTCGCCGACGCTGTCGCTGATGTGGTCAGTACTGGTTCGACCCTCCGTGCGCAGGGCCTCGAAGTCTTCGGTCCCGTCATTCTTGAATCGACTTCCGTGCTCATTTCAGCAAAGCCGTCCGAGGCGGGGATCGAGGTACTTCGCCGTCGACTCGCTGGCGTCAAGGTTGCCCGCGAATTCGTTCTCATGGATTACGACCTGCCGGTGAAGTTGTTGGAGGCTGCGACGGCAATCACCCCCGGTCTTGAATCACCCACGATTTCGCCCCTTCGAGACCCCGAGTGGGTTGCCGTGCGCGCGATGGTCCCCAAAGCCGACATGAACCACGCCATGGACGACCTCTATGCGCTCGGCGCGAGGGCGATCCTGGTCAGCCCGATCCACGCAGCCCGAATCTAATGCCGCTCGCCGTTCGCGTCATTCCCTGTCTCGACGTCAAAGACGGTCGAGTGGTGAAGGGTGTGAATTTCGAGAACCTCCGCGATTCGGGTGACCCGGTCGAGAGGGCCACAACTTACTACGAGCAAGGTGCGGACGAACTGACGTTCCTCGACGTCACCGCGACGGTCGACGACCGATCCACGATGTATGAGATCGTCGAGCGCACCGCCGAACAGCTTTTCATCCCTCTCACCGTCGGCGGGGGAGTTCGCACCGTCGACGACGTCGCGCGACTGCTCTCTCACGGCGCCGACAAGGTCAGTGTGAATTCGGCCGCTGTCGCTCGCCCCGAACTACTGTCCGACATCTCAGCGAGATTCGGCAACCAAGTGCTCGTCCTGTCTCTCGACATCACAGCGAACTCCGCCAGCGAGAGCGGTTGGGTTGTCACGACTCACGGTGGTCGAACGCACACCGACATCGATGCTCTCGAGTGGGCACGCGAAGCGGTCGAGAGAGGCGCCGGCGAGTTACTTGTCAACTCAATCGACGCAGACGGCACCACGAACGGGTTTGACCTTCCGCTCATCGAAGCGGTCCGCGCAGTCGCGAACGTGCCCCTCATAGCCTCTGGCGGCGCTGGAGCACTCGAGCACTTTGCGCCTGCGGTACGCGCCGGCGCGGATGCTGTGCTCGCCGCATCGATTTTCCACAATGACCTGTTCACGATTGCCGACGTCAAGGGCGCACTTCGCGCCGAGGGGATTGAAGTCCGATGAGCACCATCAGCGATATCACGTTCGACGCTAACGGCCTTGTTCCCGCCGTCATCCAGCAACACGACACGGGCGAAGTTCTCATGCTCGCTTACATGAACGAGGAAGCCGTCCGACGGACGCTCACCGACGGACGCGTGACGTACTGGAGTCGCTCTCGCTCGGAATACTGGCGCAAGGGTGACACGTCGGGGAACACGCAAACCCTCGTTTCAATGAGCCTCGATTGCGATGGAGACACGCTTCTCGTGTCGGTTGATCAAACCGGGGTCGCCTGCCACACCGGCTCACGCACCTGCTTCGACGATCGAGAGGTGACCCTGTGACGACGACCCGAGCCGAGTTCGATGCCGCCCGTGGCAACGGTCCCGTGGTGACGGTGTTGCGCAGCGTTTTCGTGGACGCAGTTTCACCCGTCGCTCTGTACGAGCACCTGACCGGCGCTAGGCCAGGTACGTTCCTTCTTGAATCAGCGGAGCAGGGCGGCATCTGGTCGCGCTATTCGTTCGTCGGCTTGTCGTCGTGGGGGTGTCTCACCGAAACCGACGGCACGACCGAATGGATCGATTATGGTCTCTCCGCGGACCGCGCCTTTGGTGGAGAAATTCCGTCGACTCGCCTCAACGCTCTGGACACGCTCTACGCGCGGTGGGCATCGCCCGTTAACACCGAACTGCCGCCGTTGACCAGTGGACTCGTCGGATATCTGGGGTGGGACACGATTCGTGAACTCGAAGACCTGCCGGATGCTCCGCCGAACGAGTCTGGAGTGCCCGCCCAGTCGATGGTTTTCGTGCGTGACCTGCTCGTTCTCGATCACCGCACCTCGGTCATTCACGTGTGCACCGCGGTTCTCAACGAAGGTGACGCGGACAAGGAATGGGCCGATGCGCAAGAACGCATCACGTCGATGGTGAAGAGCCTCGACACCGCAATTCCGCTCGCTCCTCTTGATCCGCCGGTCCTTGCAACCCCTCAGTACCGCACTCGAACCGAACCGACTGAGTTTCTCAAAGCGGTGAACGCCTCGAAGCACTACATCCGAGAGGGTGACGTATTCCAGGTCGTCATTTCCCAGCGATTCGACGCGGAGGTCACCGCCCGTGCGGTCGACGTCTACCGCATGCTTCGTGCCCTCAACCCGTCTCCGTACATGTACTTGCTTGCGCTCGAGACGCCTGCTGGCACCGCGTTCGAGGTCGTCGGTTCAAGCCCGGAAGCGCTCGTCAAGGTTGACAACGGACGCGTGTTCAGCCATCCGATTGCCGGTTCGCGCCCGAGAGGAGCGACACCAGAGCTGGATGTCGAATTGGCCGAAGGGCTCTTGGCCGACGCCAAGGAACGAGCGGAACACCTCATGCTCGTCGACCTAGCTAGAAACGACCTCTCGCGGGTGTGTGCTCCCGGTTCGGTCGAAGTGACCGAGTTCATGACCATCGAGCGGTTCTCGCACATCATGCACCTCGTGTCCAGCGTCGAAGGAGATCTCGCGGAAGGTCAGAGCCCCGTTGACGTTTTCCGTTCCACGTTCCCCGCAGGGACGCTGTCTGGCGCGCCGAAGCCTCGTGCTCTTCAGATCATTGACGAACTCGAGCCCGCTTCCCGCGGTGTCTACGGGGGAGTCGTCGGATACGTCGGGTTCGGAGGTGACGCCGACCTTGCCATTGCTATTAGAACCGCCGTCATCGTTGGCGATACCGCGACTGTCCAGGCGGGTGCCGGTCTTGTTGCCGACTCGGTACCGCAATCCGAGTACGACGAAACGGTTCACAAGGCGGCGGCACCGCTTCGGGCGAGTGCCTCCGCGAACGCCCTCACGCGCGCGATAGACTGAGCCTGCGAAAGGATTCACCATGAACACTGCA
>JBEGTE010000056.1:0-6331 GCA_041179605.1 Actinomycetota bacterium
GAAGAGGTCAAGGTGGGCCTCAAGATTCTCGAATCGCTCAACCTGCGCGAACGCAAGCTCGAAATCGTCTCGTGCCCGTCGTGTGGTCGCGCCCAGGTCGACGTCTACACGCTCGCCGAGGACGTTACCAAGGGTCTCGAAGGCATGACCGTGCCGCTGCGCGTCGCCGTCATGGGTTGTGTTGTAAACGGGCCGGGCGAAGCCCGTGAGGCGGACCTCGGGGTCGCATCCGGCAACGGCAAGGGCCAGATCTTCGTCAAGGGCGAGGTCATCAAGACCGTCCCCGAAGCCGACATCGTCAAGACGCTCATCGAAGAAGCCAACCGTCTCGCGGCCGAGATGCCCGCCAGCGCCACCGGCACACCCGAGGTCACCGTTTCCTAACACTCACACACATCCCGTTTTCGGCAACGGTTTACTCTTACCGACCCGTTTTCGGTAACCAAATGGAGTTCTACATCCAAAACGTCCTCCATTCCACATCATGGTTACCGAAATCGGGGGAAAGAGTTCGTCTGGTTACCGAAAACGTGGGGAGTGAAGGGGGATTGGTAGGGTTGAGGGCGTGGTGACCCGACTTTCTCAGCTGTTCGTACGCACATTGCGCGAAGACCCCGCCGACGCGGAGGTGACGTCGCACAAGTTGCTGCTGGCGTGTTCGCGTGGTTGCCGCTTGGGCTCAAGGTTCGTCGCAAGGTCGAGCAGGTCATTCACGAGGAAATGGAGCGCGCTGGCGCCCAGAACGTGCATTTTCCGGCACTCCTGCCGCGTGAACCATACGAAGCGACGGGTCGCTGGACCGAGTACGGCGACGGAATTTTCCGTCTCAAGGACCGCAAGGACGCGGATTACCTGCTGGCGCCGACGCACGAAGAAGTTTTCACGCTCATGGTCAAGGACTTGTACTCGTCGTACAAGGACCTGCCGCTGACGATTTACCAAATCCAGGACAAGTACCGTGACGAGGCACGTCCTCGCGCCGGCCTCCTGCGTGGCCGCGAGTTCTCGATGAAGGACGCCTACTCGTTCGATTACACCGACGAGGGACTGGGCGTTTCGTACCAGGCACAGCGTGACGCGTACGAGCGGATCTTCAAGCGTCTCGGTCTTGATTATGTGATCGTGTCCGCCGACGCGGGTGCGATGGGCGGCAGCAAGTCGGAGGAGTTCCTGCACCCGACCCCGATCGGCGAGGACACGTTCGTCCAGTCGAACGGTGGATACGCCGCGAACGTTGAGGCGTACCGCACCCCGACACCCGACGCTATCGCCATTGACGGCCAGCCCGCCGCCACCGTTTTCGATTCGCCGAACACCCCGACCATCGAGACTCTGGTCGCCCTCGCGAACGACCGTCACCCGCGTGACGACCGCCCGTGGACGGCGGCCGACACTCTCAAGAACGTCGTCCTCGCGCTGACTACTCCGACGGGCGAGCGCGAACTGGTCGCCGTCGGCGTTCCGGGTGACCGCGAAGTGGACATGAAGCGCGCCGAGGCGTGGTTCTCGCCGAACGAGGTCGAACCCGCGACCGAGGCCGACTTTGCCAAGAACAAGGCTCTCGTCAAGGGGTACATCGGCCCGTGGTCGGCCGCTGGCGCTGTGCTGGGCGAGAAGTCGACCAGCATGGTTCGCTTCCTCGTCGACCCGCGCGTTGTCCAGGGGACCGCCTGGGTGACGGGCGCGAACGAGGATCAGAAGCACGTCTTCAACCTCGTCGCCGGCCGCGATTTCACGGCGGACGGCATCGCCGACATCGCCGAGGTCCGCGACGGCGACCCGGCACCGGACGGTTCCGGCCCGATCCACGCAGCCCGCGGAATGGAAATCGGTCACGTTTTCCAGCTCGGTCGCAAGTACGCACAGGCCCTCGGACTTCAGGTCCTCGACGAGAACGGCAAACTCGTCACCGTCACGATGGGCTCTTACGGAATCGGTGTGACCCGTATTCTCGCTGTCATCGCCGAAACGAACAACGACGACCGCGGACTCATCTGGCCGATCAACGTTGCGCCTTTCCACGTTCACGTCGTCGCAACGGGCAAGGACGACGAGGCACTAACTCTCGCCGAGGGGCTCGCCGCCGAGTTCGAGACCGCCGGATTCGAGGTAGTCCTCGACGACCGCCCCAAGGTTTCGCCCGGCGTCAAGTTCGGCGACGCCGAGTTGATCGGCGTTCCACTCATTGTCATCGCGGGTCGTGGCGCGGCCGATGGCGTCGTCGAGGTGTGGGACCGCCGTACCGGCGACCGCAACGAGTTGCCCGCCGTCGAGGCGCTCGCTTGGCTGCAGTCAGTCGCGAAATAGTCTCGCGTTCGATAACCTGTAACGAATGGCGCCCACGCGCCCGAAACCTGAATACCGATATCTGAATAGGGGTACCGAATGCACATCGATATTAAGAACCTGCGCGATGTTGAAGCGGAAAAGGAAATCTCGTTCGACGAACTCGTCGACATTGTCGAGGACGCCGTCAACCGCGCGTATGTGAAGCACATCACCCCGGTACCCGCTGAACTCGGTGACCGCCCCGCCCCCGTCAAGATGGAGGACGAGCACGGTAATCCGCGTGCGCGAGCCGTTCTAGACCGCAAGACGGGCGACATCTCGATTTTTACCCCGACCTACAACGAAGACGGCGAACTGACGGGCGAGGAGCTCGTCGAGGACACCGACTTCGGTTACATCGCGGCCAGCGAAGCAAAGCGCGTACTCGTTCAGCGCATCCGTGCCATCGACGACGAGAAGATTCTGGGCGAGTTCAGCCACAAGAAGGGTGACCTCATTTCGGGCGTCATTCAGCAGTCGTCGAACTCGAAGATGGTCCAGGTGCTCATCGCGAAGAACCTCGAGGCCGTCATGCCGTCCGCAGAACAGGTCGCTGGCGAGGAATACACCCACGGCAAGCGCATCCGCGTCGTCATCACGGACGTGAAGAAGGGTCTCAAGGGCCCGTCGATCACGGTGTCGCGTCACCACCCCGACCTCGTCAAGCGACTCTTCGAGCTCGAGGTTCCGGAGATTGGCCAGGGACTGGTCAAGATCGCTGCGATTTCGCGCCATCAGGGTCACCGCACCAAGATCGCGGTTTTCTCGACCGAACCCGGTTTCAACGCGAAGGGCGCCTTCATCGGCGAGCTCGGTGCGCGTGTTCGTAATGTGTCCAAGGAACTTGGTGACGAGAAGATCGACATCGTCGACTACTCGCCGAACGTTGCCGAATTCGTCGCTCACGCACTGTCGCCTGCCAAGGTGACTAAGGCCGTTCTCGTCGACGAGGCGACCAATGCGGTTCGTGCGTTCGTCCCCGAATACCAGTTGTCGTTGGCGATCGGCAAGGACGGGCAGAACGCTCGACTCGCTGCGATGCTCACTCGAGCCAAGATTGACGTCAAGAGCGACACGCTTCTGGACGACTAACCGCTTAAAATCAAAACAACTCCTTCGAAAGGTACAGTAATGAAGAAATTCCTCTCAGTTGCGACTGCTCTCGCGCTTGCAGCCGTTGGTTTCGCTGCAGCGCCCGCTTCGGCAACCACCCCCGCCGCGTCATACGACTTCGACATGGACGGCGCTTTCCTGGACTCGATCGGTTCGGCGACAATCGCTGGGGCAGCGACGTGTTCGTCGCCCTCGGCCTCTGACCTGTGTAACGTCTCGGCAAACTTCGGAACCGACTCGATCGGTGACTTCTGGCACTGGGTCACCACTCAGGACAACGGCGGTGGCGCCGTCCTCACAACTAGCGCTCAGCTCGGTAACTCGTATTCGCTGTACTTCAAGTTCGCAATGGATGAAGCGTCGCGTGACACCAGCGCGAGCAACTGCGCAGCTCCGGAAGAGAACTACTCGAAGCTTCTGGACTTCCAGGACAAGACGATCGACACTGGGCTTTACACACAGGGCTGCGACACCTTCCTCATCTCGACCGGTTTTGACACCGGAACCGCATCGATCCCCCTCGGTGACGTCGTGGAAATCGTTGTGAGCCGCGATGACACCACCTCGATGGTTACCGTCTTCGTTAACTACGGAAACGGATACGAAGAGTCGTTTGTCACGGACGACTCTGCTGACGAGTTCATCCCGGCAGATTCCGGTTCCGGCTCGATCATCCGCATGTTCCAAGATGATGGCGTCGATGCCACCGCTGAGGGCGTCAAAGAAGGCCGCCTCTACGGTGTGAAGGCCTGGGCAGGCACCGCGCTGACGATCAACGACCTTGACGGTCTTGTAACGGTTACCCCTGCAACCAACGCTGGAAACGACAACCTTGCCGACACCGGTGTTGACGCCGCACAGTCGTCGACGATCCTCGGGTTCGGCATTGCCGCGCTTGTCGCTGGTGTAGCGGTCGTCGCTCGTCGTCGCCGCGCCTAGTCGCTAGACATAACCGTGAGGGGTCCCAATCGGGCCCCTCACGTGTTTAACCGCCCACAACACCTCGTGCCCGATTAGGTTGGTAGAATGGAACCCGTCAGAACCTGTATCGGTTGTCGTTCGCGCGATGATCGAGCCTCTCTCTTGAGAGTCGTCCTGGCCGGAAACACCGTTGTCGTCGATTCGTCGGCAACCGCTTCTGGTCGCGGGGCGTGGGTCCACCCCACCGAAAACTGCGTGAACAACGCGATTTCACGGGGAGGATTGGCTCGATCGTTTCGTCGCAGCGGACCGTTCGATACAGGCGGGCTTACCGCCCACATCATCACGGAAAAGGTTGAAGGCTGATGGACCACTAATGAGCGGCTCGAAATGAGTACCTCGCACTAGTGGCGTGCCCTGTCTAGGGGTTCGCCCAAGACAGGAGAATTGTGGCTGGAAAACCACGCGTACACGAGATTGCGTCCGAGTACGGAATTGAAAGCAAGCAGATTATCGAGAAGCTCGGTAGTCTCGGCGAATTCGTCAAGTCGTCGTCTTCGACGATCGAACCGCCCGTAGCCCGCAAGCTGCGTGAAGCGCTCGAGAAGGACGGTCTGACGCGCCAGGAGGCGAGTGCCGCCCCGGCGAAGGCCCCCGCCAAGCCGCGCACGACGGCTCACGTTGATTTGCCGACCATCCCGACGGAGGCCGAAGCGGCCGCACAGGCTGCAGCCCCCGCGAAGCCGGCGGCTCCCGCGAACCCCGACGCTCCTGACGCCCCTGCTGCGTCGGCACCCCCGCGTCCGGGCGGCAACAACCCGTTCCAGACTGCTCCGGCGATGCCGCGTCCGCCGCGCCCCGGAAACAATCCGTTCATGACCGCAGGCGCTCAGCGCCCGGTTGGTGGCCCTCGTCCCGCTGGTGGTCCCGGTCGTCCGGGTGGCGGCCCTGGTGGTCGTCCCGGCGCGCCGTTCCAGTCGCGCACGGGTGCTCCCGGTGCCCGTCCGGCAGGCGGCGGGTTCCAGCGTCCCGGTGGTCCCGGTGGCGCTCCTGGTGGTCCCGGTGGTGGACCCAGCCGTCCCGGCGGTGGCCCTTCGGGTGGCCGCGGTCGTGGTGGCAACACTGCCGGTGCGTTCGGTAAGGGCGGTGGCAAGTCCAAGGCCCGCAAGTCGAAGCGCACGAAGCGTCAAGAGTTTGAAATGCGCGAGGCCCCGTCGCTCGGCGGCGTCAAGATTCCTCGCGGTGACGGCGCAACAGTCATCCGTCTTCGCCAGGGCTCGTCCATCTCGGATTTCGCCGACAAGATCGAGACGATGTGGGGCATCCCGGTTCCCCCCGGAAACCTCGTCACCGTCCTCTTCCAGCTCGGCGAGATGGCGACGGCGACCGAGTCGCTCGACGGCCAGACCTTCGAGGTTCTTGGCGAGGAACTCGGTTACAAGATCGAGATCGTCAGCCCCGAGGACGAGGACAAGGAAATCCTCGAGTCGTTCTCCATCGACCTCGACGCCGAGGATGCTGAAGAAGACCTCGTCATCCGTCCTCCCGTCGTCACCGTCATGGGTCACGTCGACCACGGTAAGACCCGCCTTCTCGACGCGATTCGTCGCGCCGACGTTGCCGCGGGCGAAGCCGGTGGAATCACCCAGGCGATCGGTGCGTACCAGGTGTGGACCGAGCACGAAGGCATCGAACGTGCCATCACCTTCATCGACACCCCCGGTCACGAGGCGTTCACCGCCATGCGTGCTCGTGGTGCGCAGGTCACCGACATCGCGATCCTCGTGGTCGCGGCCGATGACGGCATCATGCCGCAGACGATTGAGGCGCTCAACCACGCCCAGGCGGCCGGTGTTCCGATCGTCGTCGCTGTCAACAAGGTTGATAAGGAAGGCGCCAACCCGGACAAGGTTCGCCAGCAGCTGACCGAATACGGGCTCGTCACCGAGGAATACGGTGGAGACACCAT
>JBEGTE010000057.1:0-5868 GCA_041179605.1 Actinomycetota bacterium
GTCCATGTCACCGAGGGCGTCCTCGGCTCCGAGGATGTCGGTCAGGGTTGCGTAACGGGTTTCACCGTCGACCTGGTCCGACACGAGACCCATCGCGATACCGGCGACGGGGGCGCGAAGCGGCACACCCGCGTTGAGCATGGCGAGCGTCGAAGCACACACCGAACCCATCGAGGTGGAACCGTTCGAGCCGAGGGCCTCGGACACCTGACGGATTGCGTAGGGGAACTCTTCACGCGTGGGGAGAACGGGGACGAGTGCGCGCTCGGCGAGGAAGCCGTGCCCGATCTCGCGACGCTTCGGCGAACCGACGCTTCGGCGAACCGACGCGACCCGTTTCACCCGTCGAATACGGCGGGAAGTTGTAGTGGTGCATGTAACGCTTCGACGTGATCGGGGTGAGCGCGTCGATCTGCTGCTCCATCTTGAGCATGTTCAGCGTGGTGACGCCCAGGATCTGGGTCTCTCCGCGCTGGAAGATCGCCGAGCCGTGAACGCGCGGGATGACCGAAACTTCGGCGTCGAGCGAACGGATCTGCGTCTTGTTACGACCGTCGATACGCACACCCTCGGTGAGGATGCGGTTGCGAACGATCTTCTTGGTGACCGACTTGTACGCGGCGGAAACCTGACCGTTGGCGTCGGCGGGGAGTTCCCCGGCCTCGACCTTGGCGGCGATGGCGACCTTGACGCGGTCCTTCAGTGCGTCGTCAGCGTTCTGACGCTCGACCTTGTCGGCGATCTGGTAGATGCCGGCGAGCTCGCCCTCGGCAAGTTCCTTGACCGCTGCGAACAGTTCGTCGCTGTAGTCGGCGAACGTCGGGTAGGGCTGGATTTCCTTCGCCGACTGTGCAGCGAGCTTCTCCTGGGCACGAACGAGTTCGGTGAGGAACGGCTTGGCCGCTTCGAGACCCTGCGCAACGATTTCCTCGTTGGGCTTGATCGCTCCACCTTGGATGAGGTTCCACGAACCTTCAGTCGCTTCGGCTTCGACCATCATGATGGCGATGTCTTCTGAACCGTCAGCGTTCTTGATGAGTCGACCAGCGACGACGAGGTCGAAGACCGCGTCAGCGAGCTGCTCGTGCTTGGGGAACGCAACCCACTGGCCGTCGATGAGGACCATGCGGATTCCGGCGATCGGTCCCGAGAACGGGAGACCCGAAATCTGGGTCGATGCCGACGCGGCGTTGATCGCGAGAGCGTCGTAGTACTCACCCGGTGCGATCGAGAGGACGGTGATGACGATCTGAACCTCGTTGCGGAGGCCGTCAACGAACGACGGACGCAACGGGCGGTCGATGAGACGGCAGACGAGGATCGCCTCGGTCGAGGGACGACCTTCGCGGCGGAAGAACGACCCGGGGATCTTGCCGGCGGCGTACGAACGCTCTTCAACATCAACAGTGAGGGGGAAGAAGTCGAATCCTTCGCGGGGCTGCTTGCTTGCGCTAGTAGCCGAGAGGATCATCGTTTCTTCGTCGAGGTAGGCGGCGACGGCACCCTGTGCCTGCTGCGCCAAGCGGCCCGTTTCAAAACGGACCACGCGCTTGCCGAACTTACCGTTGTCAATAACGGCCTCGGCAAACTTGATTTCGGGACCTTCCATTAGGTCTTTCTCCTATACATACGACTCGCACCCCGTGTGGATGCGGGTTTACCTTCCGAGCAAACGGACCAACAGAACTAGCGCACACTCCCCATGTGGGAGTCCGGCTCGCTGGCCACCAGTAGAAATTCACCGACCGAATCGTTCGGGAAATCACCACCGATAACCAACACGTCTGCGCCGTGCTCACTTAAAGGGTAACAGAAGGACTCAAAATCTGCCGTGCGCGTCACATTTCGACACGAATTGTCAATTAGCGAAACACGTTTTTGCCCCTGCTGATTCGGCTTTTAGCGTGGAATTCCCACCAAAAGAAAGGAACACCATGAGTGTTACTGATGAGTTGTTGAAGAACAACGAGAAGTACGCAGAATCGTTCTCTGGTCCCCTCCCGCTGCCCCCATCGAAGCACGTTGCTGTCGTCGCCTGCATGGACGCGCGAATCAACGTTTACGGAGTGCTCGGTCTCAACGAGGGCGAGTCGCACGTCATCCGCAACGCGGGTGGAGTCATCACCGAGGACGAGATTCGCTCGCTCGCGATCAGCCAGCGACTTCTCGGTACGAAGGAAATCATCCTCATTCACCACACGGATTGCGGAATGTTGACGTTCACGGACGACGGATTCAAGGCGTCGATCGAAGCCGACACCGGCCTTCGCCCCGCCTGGGCTGCCGAGGCGTTCGCCAACGAGTTCGATGACGTCAAGCAGTCACTGGCTCGTATCAATGCGAGTCCGTTCATCCCGATCAAGGACTCGGTTCGCGGATTCGTCTTCGACGTTGCAACCGGCAAACTGCACGAGGTCGCAGCCTAGGGCTCTGCGACATCACGCCAACGGAAAAGCCCCGGCCGTGGCCGGGGCTTTTCTCGTGAAATCTGTCTTAGCGACGGATGCCGAGGCGTTCGATGAGCGAACGGTAACGGTTGATGTCAACACCGGCGAGGTAGCCGAGGAGGCGACGACGACGACCGACGAGGAGGAGGAGTCCACGACGCGAGTGGTGGTCGTGCTTGTGCTCCTTGAGGTGCTCGGTCAGGTCCTTGATGCGCTTGGTGAGAACGGCAATCTGAACCTCGGGCGAACCGGTGTCACCCTCGTGAGTTGCGTACTCTTTGATGATTTCGTTCTTGATAGCAAGATCGAGTGCCATTGTTCAGTCCCTTCGGTTCGCTGCGCGGTGCCCCACCCGGTTGGTGAAGCGCTCTCTGTCCGCGGCCGTTTCACGGCAACCTCACAACCTTATCAGATTGCGGTTGTCTGGGCGAGCGGTGCGAGGATGAGGACATGCGCATCACCGTTCACGCCAAGCCGGGGTCCACAAAGGGCCCGCTCGTCGAAGTCGGCGAGGACGGGGTGGTGACGGTGTTCCTTAAGGAACGAGCGGTCGATGGTGCCGCGAACGATGGACTCGTCGCGGTGTTGGCGGCACACTTCGGAGTTCGAAAGTCTGCCATCACAATCGTGAGCGGACATTCGTCCCGTCGCAAGATTGTCGACGTCGACGACTAAGAATCGAAGAGCTGTTGGCCGATGTACCCGCCGGCCTCGACGCCGGGCGGAATGACGAATTCGGATGAGCCGATCGGCACGGTCCAGACGTTGAGCAGGTCCAGGTCGGCGAGCCGTTGTTGCACGGGAACGTATCGTTCCGTGATGTTGGTGGTGTACGCGGCAAAGATGAGCCCCGAGTTGGGTGTGCCGTCGGGGTTGATTCCGTCGTCATAGTTGAGCGGCCGTCGAAGGAACCGGAATTGTGGGTCATCGATGTGTGCGCGTCGAATGTGTGCGAAGTCGGGGATGACGGTCAGTCCTGCGCTGTTGCGTGCGGCAAAGTCTGGCACATCGAATTCGCCGTCGCCTGTCAGGGGTGCACCCGACGCCAGTCGGCGACCAATCGCCGCTTCCTTGTCGCCCTGACCTAACTTGTCCCAGGTGTCCAGCTTCATCGCGATGCGACGGATCACCAGTTGGGTACCCCCAGCGAACCACCCAGTTTCTGCACCGGCCCACACTTGTTCGGCAAACCCGTCTTCGGTGCGCGGGTTTTCGGTACCGTCCTTTTGGCCCATCAGATTTCGAGGTGTTTCACTGTGTGGGGCTACCCCGTTTGCGCGGATGAACCCGGATTGTGCGTAGTGCGGAACCGCGATGGACGAAACTACGCGGCTCATGTGCCGTGAGGCGTGGGCAAGTGCAAGTGGGTCGTCTGACCCGATGTGGATGAGCAGGTCTCCCCCGCTGAATTCGGGACGCAACTCGTCGATGACGTATGCGGGTTGCGGCGCGAACCCGGCGGGCTTCTTGTCGGCCATTCCGATGCGGTCGAACAGTCCGAGACCGAAGCCGAAGGTGACGGTTAGCCGAGCGGGAACGGTGGCGATGGTCGGGTCCGTGTCGGACATTCCGGGTTCGCCCGCGCACAATCGAGACGCTTCGATGGTGGCGACGCGCATCACGCCTCGAACGGTGTCGAGGTTGGCGCTGTCGTTGAGCATGTACGCGGTGAAGACGCCATGTGCCTGGTGCGGCGTTTGCACGCCAGCTTGGTGTTCTCCAAAGAACGGTTCGGTCGCTTCGCCGACGGCGGTGATCGCGTTGGTTGCCGTCTGAGCCGCGAGTGCGGACGCGGTCGCCGCGGTGACGGCACCGGCGCCAACGGCGGCGCCCGCCCCCACCAACAGGTCTCGACGTGAGACCTGAAGACGGGAGCGGGCGCCAGACGATGTCATGACTAGTGACTCATCTCGCCTTCCCCGTTGGGGACGTACTTCTCAACGCCACCCTCAATGGTCATCGCGATAGCGCTGAGATCGAGGGTTGTGCCGTCACTGACGTTGAGCGTCAAGGTAATCGTGTCGCCGACTGCGATTGGCTTTGTGACATCCCAATACATGATGTGGTAGCCGCCGGGCATCAGCTGAACGCTGCCGCCAGCTGGAACAAGGATTCCGCCATCGGCCAACTGCATGACCATTTCGCCCGCGTCGTTGGCGACGACTTCGTGCGCCTCGAGCGGGGTTTCGGTGATTCCGGTGGTGTCGGTTCCGCCGGTGAGGTACACGTCTTCGGTTCCTGTGTTTTCGACGGTCATGAAGACGCCGGTCATGTCGCCTTCGGCGAGGTCGGGGATCGCCTTTACCCACACGTCGGTGATGGTGAGGGTCGAGCTGAGGTCGTGACTAGCGTGGTCATCGCTAGCGGTGCTGCATCCGGTGAGAGTTGCAACGAGTGCGACGGCGGCCGCGCCTGCTGCGAGAAGTTTGCTAATCATGATTTCCTTCCAGAATAGCGGGTAGAATTTCTACATTACGTAGATGGTAGCATTAATTCTACACAATGTAAAAGAATTGGAGGGCACGTTGTCGACTCGACGCAAAGGCGAACTGGAACGACTGATTCTCGCCAGCCTGTGGGCGAATGATTCCTCGATGAGCGTTCTCGAGGTGCGCGCGACCTTTGACGAACCAGTCCCCGCAACGACCACGATCATCACCGTGCTAGAACGCCTTCGCGCAAAGGGACTCGTCTCGCGCGACAAAGTCGGCACCGATTCGTATCGCTACACGACAACAAGCGACCACAACGAGCACGTTGCATTGGCGATGGCCTCAGCGTTGGCGGCGAGTTCGGACCGCTCGTTGACACTTCTCAACTTCACGGGCCAGCTGAGTGACGAGGACAAGGACGTCCTCCGTCGTATGCTCGATTCTCGTGAGTAGCCATTACGCAATCGCGTTTGCACTGCTTGCCGCATACGGGCTCATCACCGTCTGCCTGCCGAGATTCGGTGGCTCGATCGAGTTTGTTTCGAAACGTCCTCGCTCGGCGATTTTCATCTGGGTGTCCGGCCTCCTTCTCTCAGTCACCAGCCTGACGAGTTCACTCGGCATTCTCATCGCCACCTCGCTAAACGACACCACATCCCTGGGCTTTGGCGAACCGTGGCAAGCGGCGGTAGCCCAAAATGTCTTGGGTTGGCTGGCGCTGGCGTGCATCGGCGTCATCACCTTTCACCTGGCTTCGGCCGGGCAGTGGCTGAGGGCGGAACGACTCGAATACGCTCGCCAGGCGGGTGCCGTCATCGCGCATTCGCGCGCAACACCGTGGGGTGACGACGTCCGCGAAGTTCCCCTCGACCGACACCTGATTTCCGCATTCCCGCAAACGAAAACGGTGTTGATCTCCGATTTCAGCTCACGGCACCTTTCGACCGACGAGATGCGTGCGGCGATCGAACACGAACGCGCACATCTGA
>JBEGTE010000058.1:0-6344 GCA_041179605.1 Actinomycetota bacterium
GTTCGTCGCGACGTAACCGTAAGCGTCGTGGAAGTCAGCGCCTGCGTGTACTTCCGAAACCGTGATGTCGGAACCCGTTGTGTTGGTAATCGAGTACAAGAATCGCGTAACGACAATACCGTCAGCGGACGGTGCAAAGATTCGCGCCTGTGCGTCCATGGTGAGTCCAACAAATGCGTCTGCTTGAACCTCATCAGCGCAATCGACGACGATTGCGTCGTCGTACTCAGAGTCGGTGGCCGTGTCCGCGTCGCACTGGAAGCCCGACGATGTGTCCGAATCAGTGTCGTAAAGCCAGAGCGCACCGGTCTCGTGGTCGGTCGAGTTTTCGTCATACTGGCCTTCATCATAAATGTGACCCGTAGAGAAGTAACTTGAATCGATATCGATCAGCAGATCGCCGACCGTGGTTGAGACATCAACGACAGCGCTGACCGCATGCGCGGGTGCTGCGAAAGACAGTGCCGATGTGAGGGCCAACGCGCCAATTGAAAGAGACACACGAGGTGACATGGTTGAAACTCCTTTTAAAGAAGGGGGTGGTTGACCATGGTTGACCAAATTCTAACAGAATCGGCCCATCTTGGTGATTCCGACAATCATTGTGCGCGACGGGCGCGAAGCGCCGCATTGATATCGACGGCAGATACTTCTTCGGTGACGGGACCGAGTTCAGCGAAGCGCGGATCGATGGTCGGCTCGGCTTCCGCGACGACTCGGGCGGCTTGTTCACGGATACGCGCGGCGAGGTCGGCTTGCACCACCTTGCGGACCGTTTCGGGGGTGACGATGAGCCCGGCACCGTCCGGAATCGATCGGTGAACCTTCGGTGTGCGAACCGGTGTCCAGGTGTCGTCCACTTCGGGCAGTCCCGTGTATCGCGGTGCTCGCACTTGCAATGCCGATTCGCCGCAACACCGAACGCACCGGTTGCAATTAGCGCAACAAGCGCAATCGACGAAAGGCCGAGTTTCACCGAACGATTTCGGGCAGCGATTGCGGGATCGGCAACGTGCGCTTCGGCGCGGACCTGCGCGCGGAGGGCACGTTCCTGTTCGCGCTCAATTCGTTCACGTTCGCGCTGGCGAATCAGAACTTCCCTGCTGGACAGTTCCGTCTCAATCTCGTCCGGCGCCTCGGTCGTCATCGCAACGGCTCTCAACGCCTGATTGATGCGAATCGCATTCTTCTGTGTCGCCTCAAATTCGCGATTGCGTCTGAGGGCGGGGGCGAGGTACGCCAGCCACAAAACCCCGGCAATGATCAGCGTCAGTGTGGTGCCCAATCCGCTTCCCATGTTGACTACGGTAAATCCGTCTCGTCGGGAAACGCGGATGCTGGCGGTCGCGTGTCGTCAGCGGATGGGCGTTCGCGCCGCGATGCGATCGACTTCGGGAATGTCGGCCAGGCTGTGGTTGGCGGTCCCGCGAACAAGTCGGGAAAGGAGTCCGCCCAACACCTCGTCGATGGTGACGGCGAAACAGAAATGGTCGCGCCAATCACCGTCGATGTGGATGTAACGACGGCGAAGGCCCTCGTATCGCATGCCCAACTTGCGCACGATTCGAAGCGACGCATCGTTTTCGGGTCGAATGCAGATCTCGACGCGATGAATTCCAAGATTGGTGAACGCCCAATCAATCACCAACGCCACCGCGAGAGGGGTGATGCCCTTGCCCGCAACCGACTCGTCAATCCAATAACCGATGGCACCCGACGCGAGCGACCCAAAAGATAAACCGCTCAGCGTGACCTGACCGACAACAACGCCACGGTATTCGATAACGAACGGCGCGACCTGGTCCTTGCGAGCAAGCCGCAACACGTTGCGAATCATCTCGCCGGCCGCCGGCGGACCGTCGTAACCGGGCAGAGTCGCTTCCCACTTTCGAAGCCACGAGCGGTTCTCGCGTAACAGCGAGTTGAGTGTCCGCGCATCACGCGGCCGAACGGAACGCACGGTGACGTCACCGTGCGACAACGTGGGAACGAAAATCACTTGCGGCGATGCGATTCGACGTCAAGCCACTGCTCAAGCATCGGACCCAAGTCCTCGCGCTGCAGAGCCAGTCGCACAATCGCCTTGATGTAGTCGAGCTTGTCGCCGGTGTCGTAGCGACGGCCGCGGAAGATGTACCCGTACACACCGCCCGCGATGTTGTTGTTCGCCATGTGCCGAAGTGCATCGGTCAATTGGATTTCGTTACCCTTGCCGGGGAGGGTCTGCTCCAAGACCCCGTACACCTCGGGCTTGAGGACGTATCGGCCGATGACGGCGAGGTTTGATGGAGCGTCCGCCGGCGCGGGCTTTTCGACGAGGTCGACGACTCGAACAACGTCACCTTCGCCGATCGACTCGACCGTTGCAATTCCGTAGTGGTCTGTCAGGTCCTTCGGGATTTCCATCAACGCGATGACCGAGGCGCCGTGTTTTTCGTGCGCGGCAATCATCGGACCGAGGACGTTGTCGCGTTCGTCGATGAGGTCGTCACCGAGCAGAACTGCGAACGGGTTGTCGCCGACGTGCATCTGCGACCGAAGAACAGCGTGACCGAGACCTCGCGGGGCTCCCTGGCGGACGTAATGCATGTCGGCGAGGTCAGCCGACTGGGTGACCGTCAACAGTCGAGTCTGGTCACCTTTTTGCTCCAAGACCGATTCGAGTTCCGGCACGTTGTCGAAGTGATTTTCGAGTGCGTTCTTGTTTCGCCCCGTGATCATGAGGACGTCGGTGAGTCCGTTACGGACTGCTTCCTCGACCACATATTGAATCGCCGGCTTGTCGACGACGGGCAGCATCTCTTTCGGCATCGCCTTAGTTGCGGGAAGGAATCGCGTTCCCAAACCCGCGGCGGGAATGACAGCTTTAGTCAGTCGAGACGTCATGTGTCAAGGGTATCGCGCGCCCCCTGAATATGATGGGCGCATGCCGGTCGGTAACGTCAAAGCGGAGTTGCGCCAATTTGTGCGTCTGACTCGTTCCGCGCGCAGCTCGGCCGAACGAGAAGACGCGAGCGCCGGGTTCGGTGTTGCCATGATTACGCTCGTCGCTGAGGAGGGATGGTCTCGCGTCGCCGCCTTCATTCCCACCTCGACCGAACCGCCCATCACCGACACCCTCGCGTCACTGGTTACGTCGGGGGTCGAAACGTTCGTTCCCGTGTCGACACCGGAAGGAATCCTCGACTGGATCCGACTGGAACACGGATTCGTCGAAGACATGGCGACGGACTCGATGGGAATGCCCATCCCGACCTCTGGCTTGCGTGGGGCGATTGGTCGCGTGGATGCCGTGTTTGTTCCCGCCGCAGCGGTGGACCGTGACGGAAACCGACTGGGCTGGGGCAAGGGTTATTACGACCGATTCCTCAGCCAACTCGACCCGTCAACCTTCGTCGTCGCGGTAGTCTTCGACGCAGACATCCTCGCCGAGATTCCGACCGAGCCGCACGACGTCGGAGTCGACGTGATCATCACAGAGCGGGACGTCTACACCGTTCAGTAGTGCGGCGGCTTGTCACGCTTGAGACGTTCGTCGTTTTCCGTCGTCTCGTGACGCTTCGGTTCCGGGGCCGGCTTCGGGTCGGTTCCGTCCGGGGCAGGACGCACGACTCGGCGTTTACGCGGTGGCTTGTCCGCCACGGATTTCCTTGATCAACCGGTCCGCGACGATGTCGGGGCTGAGGAACAACTGAAGTTCGTGAACGCGCGAATACTTCCATCCACAGCGCGCCAACATTGCGGGGCGAATCCGAAGTCCCTCGCGAAGGCTGAGTCCCATCAAATTGTCATCAATGTCGATGGCGATGCAGTCGTCGCCGATACGTGCGGCGAGCGGGATTCCCGGGACATCGGCGACGAGAAGCGCCCCACGTTGTTCGAGTCGACGACCGAGATCGTCGAGCAGTGGGTGGTTCGAACTCGTCGGCGGAACATACGACAGGGTGTCGTCGATGAATTCGCCGAGGGCGCGTGCACCGTCGGACATACGATCCTCGCGAAGTTCCGCCGTCGTCAACGACGAGATGACGGTGAGGTGGTGGTTTGCGCGGGTGACCGCGACAGCAACCAGACGTAAACCTTCGCCGGTGGACAACGAGCCCAAGTCACTGAGCACGCGTCCGTGCGGGCTGCGACCGAAGCCGACCGAGAAGATCACACGGTCGCGGGTGACTGCGGAAGCCTGTTGCAGCGTGAGGACGACGAACGGCTCGTCGTCATGTCGTGCAAAGAAGTCCTGCAGAGTTCGGTTTGCCGGAAGGACGGACTGTAGGGCGTCCTGAACTCGTTCGGCGGTGACGGTCGA
Source organism: Actinomycetota bacterium (assembly GCA_041179605.1). Taxonomy (GTDB): domain Bacteria; phylum Actinomycetota; class Actinomycetes; order Actinomycetales; family Microbacteriaceae; genus MWH-TA3. Next base: position 4,307 of record JBEGTE010000058.1, read on the forward strand.
TGCGCTGACCACCATGAGTGACTCTTCGGGGTGCAGCGTCGCGTGTTCGATGACGTTGGCGACGATTGCGTCGACTTCAATCTGCGCACCCTCGATTCGACCGGTGCGTTCGTCCAGTGGTGCCGAACCGTCGATGCCGATGAACGTCAGTCCCGAATGGCCAAGGCTCGATTCAGCCAACGGCCACGCCGTCAACCCGTTCGAATAGAGGTGGGTGGAAATCTGGGCGGCAAGTGCCGTTCCGAGCGGTCGGTACGACTTCGTCAACGTGTGAGTAGGCACGTGTTGCGCCAACTTTGCAAGCACCGAGGGTGCGGTCGAAGCGGCCAACGGGCTGTCAATCGGAGTGATGCTGAAAGGCGTCGGCTGGTCGGTGATCGGGTCACCGAACGCAACGACCTGCCGGCCTCGGGCAATTGCCGGCGCCGCTTCCGCTTCGGACATTGCGGCCGCGTCGAGCAGAACGACGACATCAAATTTGTGCTTCGGCGCCAACTGTGAAACCGCATACGGGGAGATACACCAGACCGGTGCGACGATGTCGAGAAGTGTCGGAGACACATCACGCAGGTGCGCGGCAGTCGCGTGCCCGGCCTTCAGTGCGGTCTTCAACGCCTGCGCCTGGTCTGGCAGGTCTCGAAGCGCAATACGCCACGACTCGGCGAGGGTGTGTGCGATCTTCTGACTGTTGCCCGTGATGTGCGCCTGATCGACGAGTCGATAGTCGTGTTCGAGCCGGTCCAGCACGTTGGTGTCGGCACCGAGAAGCTGTCTGCGATCGGTGATGATTGCTTCCAGCACACCTCGCCACCACGCCAACGTGATCTCTGACTCGATGATGTCGCGAGTGACAATTCGACCCGTGAACGTTTCCAGAAGCGGCGCGAGTCCACGGGCGCGAATCGCTTCACTGCGCTCGCTGCGTTCGTGGAGGGTGTCAATGCTGGCCGAGTCACTGGCGAGCGACTGCACCAAAGTTGCCAGTTGCGCACGCGGTTCTGTTTCGAGTTGTCGGCCGAACGCCGTAGACAGTGTTTCGATGTCGGCAATGACTGCGGCGAGCGCCTGCCCCAGCAACACCAGTCCAGCGGGAACCGATGGGCGGTACGCCGCGTTCACCATGTCGTTCCACTGAGTTCGCTGTGCCGCAGCACGCGAGAGTGCGTCGTGCATGTCCGCGACATGGGCGCCGGGGCGAACGAACTCCTTCGCCAACTTCTTGAGTCGACGTCTTGCAACGGCCGGCGTTCGGTCTTCGCGGTTCTTCGGGCCAAACGCGTCGACGAAGTCACCGATCGATCGGTCGAACAGTTCTGGGGTGAACTTGTCGAGTGTGTCCGCAATTCCCTGCAACAACTCGTGACGCAAACGCACGTCCGCGATTGTTGCGCCCCCACCGAGTGGAGTCGGAACGAGGACCTCGTTGGCCAGCGTCTCAAGTTGTGACAACCCGCCAGTGTTGAGTCGCACTGCCGCCTGAAATGCCGACGACGCGTCGTGGGAGGTCGCGAACCGTGCGCTGAGCCAGGGCGAGTTCCCCGACTGCGCATCGAACTGACCAAGTTCGGCGATGGCGAGGAGGGAGTCAATCGTGTCGTCCATCGAATCGGTGAGAGCGATAACTGTTTCCGTGTCGAGCGTGACCTCATTCGTCGCATTGGCTTCGTTGGCGAGCCTTGCGAGTTCACGAACGGCATCGAGAACGCTCACGCCAAACCGTGAATCGGGCTGAGCGAGGGCAGTCCGGTATTCGCGCAGGATCGTGCGCATGCGCACGAGCGCCGCGTCGACCTCGGAGGTGCTGGGGACAGGTGTCTTCTCGATTCGTGAGATGCTGCGGATAAGGTCGCCTGACAGCGACGCCGGAGAAACGCCAAGTCCGTCAAGACCTAATCCGCGTAGGCGACGACGGACCGAATCCAGTCGTGCACGGCGTGGCCCGACGACCAGGACGCTCTTGCCCGAGCGAACAAGTTCACCCAGTGCGTTGACAACAGTCTGCGTCGCCCCAGCGCCCGATGGCGTACCGACGACGAGT
>JBEGTE010000059.1:0-5574 GCA_041179605.1 Actinomycetota bacterium
CATCGGTGTTGCAGCAGCGGTCGGCGGTTCGATTGTTCGCGACATGCTCTTGGCGTTGCCAATCCAGTTGATGCAGGTCGGTTCGCTTTACGCGGTCGCCGCCGGCATCGGTGGAATCACCGTCGTCGGGCTCCTGTCTCTTGGCCAGAACGTGACCGTCGCGGGCATCGCCGGCGTTGCGGTCACCACAACAATCCGCATGCTCTCCGTCATTCTCGGTTGGAAGTTGCCAGCTCAGCGCGAGGTGCCGACGGTCACAACCGTGATTCGCACGATTCGCAAAAGAGGTTAGTCATTTCTCGGATGCTGCCTTAACTACCAAATAGACTTTCACGGTGCACAGATTCTCACCAATTTTCGGCGCTCTTTCAGTTGCAGCGATCTCCCTGTCGCTATATGCATCCCCAGCAAACGCGGCAACTCACTCATGGTCAACACCAGAAGAGTTCGCAACTGGGTATATCCCCAGGAACTTGCCCTTTGCGACTGCTGACGGCACGAGAATTGCGACGTGGCGAGAACGAGTTTCCTCAAAGTATGTCCTAAAAATGGCGACCAAACCAGTGGGGTCTGACGTATGGTCAACGCCTGAATTCATCACACCAATGGACGTGGATAGCTCCAACCACGCCATTTCCGGAGACTCGACCGGCAACCTGGTTTTGGTCTGGTACGAAACGACGGACGAATACAGCTTGCGCGCAACCGTGAAGCCGTCTGGCGAAGACTGGTCTGAACCGATCGTGATCGGCGAGGGCGATTCCTACTCCATCGGTGATATCGGCCTTGTCACAGATAGCGCTGGAAACTCAACAGTCGTCTGGGCCGCATACACAGGAGGCGTAGACGTACTGCAAACCGCTGAGTTATCGTCCGACGGAGTATGGAGCGACACTGAAACCCTTGGTGACGGGCGACGCTTCAACAACGCTCGGGTCGTTATTGCTACTGATGGAACGATCACGTTGGTCTACAAGCGAACCGACGGGGCAAACGATCGAATCGAGTCGATGACACGAACTTTCGGAGGAAGTTGGAGCGCACCAACAGTCCTCTCCGAAGCTGGGGCGGATTCATCTAATCCCGGAATCACAATTGACGCCTACAACAACGTGACAGTCTCCTGGCAACGCAACACGGAGACGGTTCCGCACCTTCAAGCAACGACAAAATCGGCGCTAGGTGAGTGGGGTGAAGTCGAGAACGTATGCACCACCTTTGAAGGAATATCCGATCCCGAACTAATTTCGGATCCCGCTGGAAACCTGACTGCCATGTGGGTTGGATACCGCGACGGCTCTCAATGGCATGTCGGGACGTCGACAAAACCGCTAGGCGGAACGTGGTCCACGCCAACTGCATTCACGCCGAGTGACGTTGACGCGGGAACCTTCCGGTTGGCCTCATCAGCGAGCGGCGAGATACTGGCAATGTGGATCTCGAATGTTGAAGGACTCAAAGAGATCAAATATTCGACCAAGAATCCCGACGAGGATTGGTCGTCCGCGGAAACGATTGGGTCGACCAGAGAGCAAATCGACTTTTTCCGGCTTGCACGAACCGCAAACGGAGCCGCCACCGTCATGTGGACTCAGTATCAAAATCTGGGTGATGACAAGAAGGTGATGCTCGCGAACTTCGACATGAGTTACACGATTGATTTCGACAGCAACGGCGGTTTGGGAACCGCCCCCAACGCGCAGGTTTACTCGACCAATGAACCTGGGGTCACACTCCCTAACGCTTCAGGACTAATCAACGCTGGTTATCGATTCACTGGTTGGAACACATCGGCGGATGGTAACGGCGACTCATTTTCAGCAGGAACGAGTTTCGCGCCCTTCAGCGACATGACGCTCTACGCACAATGGGAAGTTGGTAGCGATCTGGCCGAAACGGGCAGCGACGTTTCGTCACCTCTCGGCATCGCAGTTTTCGTTTTCGCAGTGGGTGTTGCGCTAGTTATCGTTCGGAGAGTCCGTCAATAGCGATTCGGGTCAACGTTGGTGACTCGGAATCGCACCGAACGGTTCACCGCCGACACGATCGCCTTGAGCGACGCGGTCGAGATGTCACCATCGATTCCGACTCCCCACAGCGTGGTTCCGTCGACTTCGAGTTCAACATACGCGGCGGCGAGCGCGTCACCGGAGGCGCTCAGCGCGTGCTCGACGTAGTCGAACAGGCGAATCTGGTGTCCGTGTTCGGCCATAATCCCGAGGAACGCAGCAACGGGACCATTACCGGTTCCCGATAAGTTGACTTCCTTCTCGCCGACTCGAAGAGTCACGTCGAGACGCACCTCGCCCGACATGTCCGACTGGGTGCGAGTGCCGAGCAGCTCGTATCGACCCCACTTCTCGTCCGCGGCGGACGCCGGAAGGTATTCGTCGATGAAGATCGCCCAGATTTCCTCGCTGGAAACCTCGCCACCCTCGGAATCGGTCTTGCCTTGGACAACACCCGAGAATTCGATCTGCAACTTGCGCGGCAGGTCGAGGTTGTGGTCGGTCTTGAGCAGGTACGCGACACCACCCTTGCCCGACTGCGAGTTGACGCGGATGACTGCTTCGTAAGAACGACCGACGTCCTTGGGGTCGATTGGCAGGTACGGAACACCCCACTCGATGTCGTTGACGGTCTTGCCCTCCGCCGCTGCACGGGCCTCCATCGACTCGAAGCCCTTCTTGATGGCGTCCTGGTGCGAACCCGAGAACGCCGTGTAGACGAGATCGCCCGCCCAGGGGCTGCGCTCGTGCACCTTCAGCTGGTTGCAGTATTCAGCGGTGCGACGAATTTCGTCAAGGTTGGAAAAGTCGATCTGCGGGTCAATCCCCTGCGTGAACAGATTGAGGCCCAACGCCACGAGGTCGACGTTTCCGGTGCGCTCGCCGTTGCCGAACAGGCAACCCTCGATTCGGTCAGCGCCAGCCATGTAACCCAGTTCGGCTGCGGCAATCGCAGTTCCGCGGTCGTTGTGCGGGTGCAGCGAGATGATGACGTTCTCGCGGTGGTTAATGTGACGGCTCATCCACTCGATTGAGTCGGCGTAGACGTTCGGCGTCGCCATTTCGACGGTCGCCGGCAGGTTGATGATGACCTTGCGGTCTGGAGTCGGCTCGAGAACCTCGAGAATCTGGTTGCAGACGTCGACGGCGAATTCGAGTTCCGTGCCGGTGTAGGACTCGGGGCTGTATTCATAGAACACGTTGGTGCCGGGTACTTCGCTTTCCAGCGAGCGGCAGAGACGCGCCCCTTCCAAAGCGATGTCAATGATTCCCTGCTTGTCGGTCTTGAAGACCACTTCGCGCTGCAGGATGCTGGTCGAGTTATAGAGGTGCACGATCGCGTTCTTGGCGCCCTTGATCGATTCGTATGTGCGACGAATGAGGTGCTCGCGCGCCTGGGTCAGCACCTGAATCGTGACGTCGTCAGGGATGAGCCCTTCTTCGATGATGGTGCGGACGAAGTCGAAGTCGGTTTGCGACGCCGACGGGAAGCCGACCTCAATCTCCTTGTAGCCCATCGAGACGAGGGTCTCGAACATGACGCGCTTACGTTCGGGGCTCATCGGGTCGATGAGGGCTTGGTTTCCGTCGCGCAGGTCGACCGCGCACCAACGCGGCGCCTCGGTGATTCGCTTGGTCGGCCACGTCCGGTCGGGCAGGTCGACGTTGATGATCTCGTTGAATGGTCGGTATCGGTGAATCGGCATTGCCGAAGGCTTCTGGTTGTTCTTCACGGTGTTCTCCTGATTGGGGTTTGCGGCCAATGGGAATCTCCGCGACGAGTGAGGCCTGGTGTCTAGGACCCGTCGCGGCCGCTAAGAAGGAGACCGTTCAGCATGGTGTCAGGGTAACACGCGGGCGTGTTCGGAATCAAAAGCCGAGTCGCCCGAGCGCTTTGGGGTCGCGCTGCCAATCCTTGGAAATCGTGACGTGCAGGTCAAGGTAAATCGACTTTCCCATGATGGCCTCGATTTTGGGTCGTGACCTTTCCCCGATGAGCCGCAGCATCGAACCCTTCTTGCCGATGATGATCCCCTTTTGGGAATCACGTTCGACAATCAGCGACACAAACACCTTCGTGCGCTTCCCCTCGGTGACGATGTCGGTCAGAGTCGCCGCGAGCGAGTGCGGAAGTTCGTCGCTGAGTTCTTCGAGGACCGCTTCGCGCACGATTTCGGGGATGCGCGATTCAAGGGTCTCGTCCGACACGGACTCTTCCGGGTACAGCATCGGCGATTCGGGCATCATCGGGATGAGGGCGTCGATGAACTCATTCATTCCGTCCTCGGTTTCGGCGGAAACGGGGATGACGAGTTCCCAGTCGCGCAGTTCACCGACCTCGGCGAGCTTTGCGAGGACCTGCGTCGGCCCGACGCGATCGGTCTTGGTGACGATTCCGACGACACGGGCGCGCGGGTAGCGAGCGAGCTGCTCGAGGATGAACCGGTCTCCCTTGCCAATCGGCTCGTCTGCGGGAAGGCACATCCCGATGACATCGACGTCTCCGAGGGTCGTTTCGACGAGTGCGTTGAGACGCTCACCGAGCAGCGTGCGGGGACGGTGAAGACCCGGGGTGTCGACGATGATGAGCTGCCCGGCTTCGCGCGTCACGATTCCACGAATTGTCTTGCGGGTGGTCTGAGGTTTTGAGGACGTGATCGCGACCTTTTCCCCAATCAGCGCGTTCATCAGGGTCGACTTACCCACGTTGGGTCGACCGACGAACGATAGGAACCCGCTACGCGTCGACATTGGGGTCCTCCACTCGCACAATCACCGTCACGAGGTTCTTGCGGCGACGCTCGACTCGTTCCGCGGTCATGAGAAGACCGTGTGCGTGAACGCTGTCCCCTGACGCGGGCAGGCGCCCGAGGTTTTTGACGAACAGGCCACCGACGGTGTCGACGTCATCGTCATCGAAATCGAGGTCGAGGTGTTCGGCGAGGTCGTCGATGCTTGTCGCTGCGCTGACGCGAATCGACCCGTCGCCCAGCGGCGTGAAGGTGGTTTCGTCGTCGTCATATTCGTCGGCGATTTCCCCGACGACCTCCTCGATGAGGTCCTCCATCGTGACGAGCCCCGCGATTCCGCCATATTCATCGACCACGATGGCCATGTGGTTGGCGCGCTCTTGTAGCTCACGAAGCGCTTCGTCCGCCTTCTTGACCTCGGGAAGGAACAGCGCGGGACGCAAAATCGCGGTGACCGGAGACTTGGCGGCGCCGTCGGCGTCGCGACGGACATACCGAATGACGTCCTTGAGGTACGCGATCCCCCGTATGTCGTCCGAGTTTTCCCCGATGACCGGCATACGCGAAAAGCCTTCGGCGAGGAACGTCGTCAACGCCGCGTCGATGGAGTCGGTTGCGTCGAGAGTCACCATTTCGGTGCGGGCGACCATGACCTCGCGCACGATGGTGTCACCGAAGTCGAAGATGGATCGAATGAGGTCACGGTCTTCCTCTTCAATCGCGTCTGACTCGGTCGCTTCATCAACCAGCGACAACAACTGGCGTTCGGTGTTTACCGAGGTGCGAGCACGACCTGGGGTCACCGCGTTTCCGAT
>JBEGTE010000060.1:0-5469 GCA_041179605.1 Actinomycetota bacterium
CCTAGTCGATCAGACGGTCATTGTCCTTCGCGGTTTTCATGAAGGACACGACTCGGCTGTCTACGCGAATGTCCGAGGGCTTGAGCTCGCGCGACAAGTACACGCCGTCGAGGGTTCGGATTCGCGAAAACGCGACGTATGCCTGACCGTCTGCGAATGCGCCGCGACCGAAGTCAAGGATGGCGCTGTCGAGGGTCTGACCCTGTGACTTGTGAATCGTTACCGCCCACGCGAGCCTCAGCGGGAATTGCTCGAACGTCGCCTGGATGTCCGCGTCGACCACATTCTTGTCGGGGTCGTACGTGTACTGGATTTTTTCCCACACGACCGGCTTGACCTCCACGGTCTCGTTCGGGAAATCGTCAGTTGCGACGTGCACAACTCCGTCCACCTTGACGACTGTTCCCAAAGTTCCGTTGACCCATCGGCCACCATCCATCGCGGAGTCGTTTCGTAGGAACATCACACGAGCACCGGGCTTCAGCTGAAGTTCCTCTTCGGCGGGCAATTGGCCGCCGAATTCGCCGTCAACGTTCGCCTTGGAGATTTTGACCTTGCCGGGGAGAGCGTCGAGTGCTCGCGCGTTGATGGTGTTTGCCGTGTGGTTGGTTGCGGCCAGCGTGATGATGTCGTTCGGGAGAGGACGGCGGGCTCCCACCTCGTTGAGTAACGCGCCATCGTCAGACGTCATCTGTCCCATGCGCATGCGATCGAGCACGTCGCGGAACGCATTTTCCGACTGGCGCAATACATCGGTGAGTTCAACGACGCGGGGTTGTGCTTCGCGCCACACATTTGCGTCGAAGAACCAGGGCGACGCGTAATTGTCGACGAGGTACTGCTTTTCCACACCTTCCTTGAGAACCGGCGGCAACTGGTAAGGATCGCCGAACATGACGACCTGAACGCCGCCGAAGGGTTCGGTTCGGCGGCCACGAACGGACCGCAGACGGCGGTCAATCGCGTCCAAGAGATCGCACCGAACCATCGACACCTCGTCGATGACCAAAGTGTCGATCTTGCGCATGAGGGTGCGCGCGTCGTCCGTGAGCGGATACATCTTGGTGTGTGGGGTGACCAGGCCAATCGGCAGTCGGAACAGCGAGTGAATCGTCTGACCGCCGACCGCGAGCGCCGCCACACCGGTCGGTGCCGCAATGACGAGAGCCTTCTCGGTGCGGCGCACGAACTCCTGCAACAGCGTCGATTTTCCGGTTCCCGCACGGCCCGTCACGAACACGTGTTCGCGAGTCGAGTCGATGATATCCATGACGTGGGCCTGTTCAGGCGTGAGGTCGATGGCCATCGTTCTGCTCTCGGTCGGGTTTTCCAGAGTACCTGTCAGTACCCCCGTCGACCGTAGGCTGATACGCATGTGGGAGAAGTTTCGCGACGTGCGAACGCTGGGGGCGATCGGAGTTCTCGCGTTCATCGCCATTGTCGGAATTCTGAACCTCACTGTCTACACGCCAGAGGCCACAGTCCTTCGATATTTGTCGGCAATTGAGGACGGTCGTGTGGTCGACGCCGAACGAATCGTGTGGGGAGACCACGTTCCCGACGGCGTTTCGGTTGGCCTCCCCGCGGATTCGGCCAATCGTCCGCACGACTTCACCGTGATCGGTTCTGCTCGCACGGCGAACGTCACGACGGTCGACGTCTCGTTCACGCTTGGCGGCCAGAAAGTTCTCACAAAATTCGCCATGACCGAGGTCCCGAACTGGTTGCCGTTCCGGGATTGGCGTTTCGAGATTGAGCCAGTTGCGACAGTGTTGCAGACCGGTTCCGCGCCGATCCGGCTTCTCATCAATGGAGTTTTGCCGGGCAAAGAGAACCTGACCCTTGTCCCCGTTCTGGCGGAGGTCGGATCGGGCAGTCCGTGGTTCGACGCGACCGACGTTTCGGTGAGCGCAACGACTCCAGAGGACGTTTATCTCGCCGACCTGAAGCCCACACCGACGCCAGCTCTAGCCGAGGTGCTTGAGTCATCGACTCGCGATTATCTTGATGACTGCGCAGCGCAGAAGATTCTCGTCCCCGCCGAATGCCCGTTCGCGGGTTTTACGGCAATGACGGTGACCGCCGGACCTGAGTGGTCGATTGACACCTACCCGAATCTGACGGTCACGAGTGAGGACGGTGAGTGGGTCGTGAAGGGCGATGGCAAAGCTCGCCTCAGCGTCACTCTGGTGGATTTCGCGACGGAGAAGTCCGAGCCATATTCGGAACTCCTCCTGTTCACGATCTCCGGGACCCTCACGGGGCTCGACTCGAACACGCCGCGCGTGGTGGTGTCCAACACCGTCGAGTTCTAGTCGCGACGCGAAATCGTGCCCAACATCGCGTTGTAGGCCTCGAGTTCGGCGTCTCCGTCGCGCACCGCCTGGCGGTCGAGTCGCTTTGCCTCACGCTCGTCGGAGCGGATCCACGACAAAATGACCAATCCAGAGAGGATGAGCGTCGGAAGCTCACCGATTCCCCACGCAATCCCACCCCCGTTTTGCTGGTCGACGATGGGAGTATCGCCCCAAGTTCGACCCATCGCACCGAACCATTCCGGCAACAGCAGACCGGTTGCCGTCATCAGTGACAACCCAAAGAAGGCGTGGAACCCCATGGTCGCCATGAGCAGGATCATGCGAATCGGGTACGCGGTGCGGTGTGGGCTGGGGTCGACCCCGATGAGCGCCTGTACAAACAAATAACCGGACGTGAGGAAGTGCAACACCATCCACTGGTGTCCAAGGTGGGTGGTGGTCGCCCAGGACAAGAGGGGTGAGTAATAGAAAACCATCAGGGACAACGCGAACACAACGGTGGAGACGAGCGGGTGTCCAACGATTCCGACCCATTTCGAGTGGACGATTCCGAGGAACCATTCGCGCATTCCGCGCGAGCCGTCCTTTCGGACGTCAATTGCGCGGGCGACCAAGGTGACCGGCGCCGCGAGCACGATCCCGACCGGTACCAACATCGTCAAGAGCATGTGCTCGATCATGTGAGCGCTGAAGAGGTACTCACCGTAAACGGCAACTCCGCCACTCGTTGAGTAGACGAGCACCGCCATCGCCCACACCCAGTGAATCGTTCGCGAAATTGGCCAATCGTCTCCGCGGCGATGAAGGCGAATCGCGCCCCACACATAAAAGATGGTGGTAAACACAGCGAAGAGCGCCCAGATCAGGTCGACGCGCCACTCGGTGAACGCGGTTGTCCAGGTCCACGGTTCGGGGACCTCCCGACCGGTCAGAATCTCGGCGGGGGTCAATTCCCCTCCGAGTTCGGTTGACACCGGGGTCGCGGTGCGGGCGAGCCCGGTGGCGAGCCCAATGACAAACAGCAGCAGGGCGGTTTCCAGCACAGCGAATGAGACAACTCCCTTTGCCGTGGCGATTGCGGGAATCAGGGATCGGCGCCAACGGATTCCGAGCAGAACCAGGACTGCGGTGACGACAACCTTGAGAAGAACGACGATTCCGTAGGCGGAGACAAGTTTGTCCCATGACCCAATTCGAACCGCCGCACTGGCGATTCCCGTGATGGTCACGATCGAAATCGAGAGCAGTGCGATGGACGAATACCGGCGTAACAACGTTCCGCGATCGGCACCCGCCGCCATGGCAACAATTGTTGCGACGAGTCCTCCAACCCACATCGACACGAAGACGATGTGGAGAACGAGCGCGCTGACGGCGACGCCGTGGTTCGCGGTTCCGCCCGAGTGGCTCATCTCGGCGAAGGGCCACGCGATTGCGACGGCGACGAGGAATGAAGCCGCCGCCCAGAACCACGATCGTGAAAGGACGAGGATCAACGTGACAGCCGCGCTCAAAGCCGTCGCGATGATGAGGAGGTGGCCGAGGTCCGTTTCGACGAGAAAGTACTGAAGGCTGGCGTCGAAACCTGCATCAAAGCTGGCGGGTTCACCGTAGACGGTGAGGAACGTGAAAAACCCGTAAGCGATCATCGTGAACGGCAGAGCGATCGCGGCGGCGATCGTGACCGTGTTAGCTCTGTCGGCGCCGGCACCAGGAGCTAGGGCGAAGAGTCGAACGGCAAGTCCACCGATGACCAGCGCCAGTGAGGTCGACAAAAGGAACTTGGCAATGGGAGTCCCCCACCGCACCACCACGCCCGGATCGATGAGCATCGCCTCATGTGCCGCACCGCCCAGCTCCATGGCGAAACCGAGACCGAGCAGTCCGACAACGACAAGTCCGACAATCGTCACTACTCGTTGCCTGCTCACAGTCCGAGCCTACCGAGCAAAAACAGGCAACAGAAAAGGGGCGGAGTTTCCTCCGCCCCTTCTCGTGAAAGCAAAAACTACTTGACAGCAGCCTTGAGCTTCGAGCCAGCCGAGACCTTGACGCTCTTGGAAGCGGCGATCTGGATGGTGGCACCGGTCTGCGGGTTACGACCCGTGCGAGCGGCGCGGTTGGTGCGGTCAAACGCGACCCAACCGGGGATGGTGACCTTGTTGCCCTTGGCAACTTCGCCAGCAACCGTGGTGAAAAGGGCATCCAGAACAGCGTTGACGCCAGTCTGGGTCTGACCGGTCTTGGCAGCGATTGCGGCCACGAGCTCGGATCGGTTCATTCGAGTCCTCCTGTAGTGACTTGATAGGGGGTGTGGTGTCAGTAGTTACCTACGTCAACCGCACTTCACACTACCAAGAAGACTTCTTAACGCCCGGCAATTCGCCCCGGTGTGCCATTTCACGGAATCGGACACGCGAGATGCCGAATTTCGAGAGGAAACCGCGGGGACGACCATCGATCGCGTCGCGGCCACGGACACGGATCGGCGAAGCGTCGCGGGGAAGCTTCTGCAATCCGAGGCGGGCGGCCTCGCGCTCTTCGGGCGTCGACTTGGGGTCGACGAGTGCCTTCTTGAGTTCGAGGCGCTTGGTCGCGTAACGGGCGACAATCACCTTGCGCTGTTCGTTGCGCGCAATCTTGCTCTTCTTCGCCATGGTTTAGCGCTCCTCACGGAATTCGACGTGCTTGCGGACAACCGGATCGTACTTCTTGAGAACGAGACGGTCAGGGGTGTTACGACGGTTCTTGCGGGTCACGTAGGTGTACCCGGTGCCTGCCGTCGAACGGAGCTTGATGATGGGACGAACGTCTTGTGCTTTCTTAGCCATTAGAACTTCACCCCACGAGCGGTCATGTCGCGGATGACGGCGTCGATTCCGCGAGCGTCGATGACCTTGATGCCCTTAGCCGACAGGGTGAGTGTCACCTTGCGGCCGAGTGACGGCACGAAGTAGGTCTTCTTCTGGATGTTCGGGTCGAACCGACGCTTGTTGCGACGGTGCGAGTGCGAAATGGTGTGTCCGAAACCGGGGACGGCTCCAGTCACCTGGCACACTGCTGCCATGGTTTTCTCCTTGTAGTTACCGTGAGGTACGAGCCCTCACCCAAGATCACTTGTCTGCGACCGAATCGGGTGACTCGGCCACGG
>JBEGTE010000061.1:0-5445 GCA_041179605.1 Actinomycetota bacterium
CCTCGGACCGGAACGGACAAGACCACCCTGATTGTTGAGCTTCCGGACGACCGACCGGGTGGATTGCTGGAGATGCTTGAGCAGTTCGCGACCCGGGGTGTGAACCTGTCGCTGCTCGAATCGCGACCGATCGGCGATGCACTCGGTCGCTACCGCTTCGTGATCGACCTGGATGGGCACGTCGAGGACGAACGAGTCGCCGACGCCCTTCTTGGGCTCAAGCGGTTCAGCCCGCGCGTGCAGTTCCTCGGGTCGTACCGCCGAGCGGACGGGCACGCACCGACGGTCATCGAACAGAACTCGGACGCGACGTTCGTCGACGCACGTTCATGGTTGGCGCGACTTGTCGCCGGTGAAGAGGTTTAGTTGTGATTGACCCCCAGATTTTGCGCAATTCGCCTGATGTCGTTCGTGCGTCGCTGCGTGCTCGCGGTGATGACGAATCCATCGTCGACCGCGTGCTCGAGGCCGACGCCGTTCGCCGCGATGCCATTGCGACATTCGAAAACCTGCGCGCCGAACAGAACGCGCACGGCAAACTCGTCGCTCAGGCTCCCAAGGATGAAAAGGCAGCGCTGGTCGCCGCCGCTCAGGATCTCGCCGAGCGCGTGAAGGCAGCCGACAAGGCACAGGGTCAAGCAGGCGACGCATTCACCGCACTGGCGGGCGGAATCGGCAACGTCATAATCGACGGCGTTCCGTCAGGTGGTGAAGATGACTTCGTCACTCTGCGCGAAGTCGGCACCGTTCCGACGTTTGATTTCGAACCGCGCGACCACCTCGAGCTGGGTGAAATCCTCGGCGCCATCGACATGGGCCGCGGAGTTAAGGTTTCAGGCTCCCGCTTTTACTTCCTCTCGGGTATCGGCGCACGACTCGAACTAGCGCTGATGTCGCTGGCTCTCGACAAGGCGCTCGCGGCCGGGTTCACGCCGCTCATCACGCCGACGCTCGTCAGCCCCGCGATTATGCAGGGGACCGGTTTCCTTGGGGCACACTCGGACGAAATCTATTACCTGCCGGAGGATGACCTGTATTTGACGGGAACCAGCGAGGTGGCCTTGGCCGGTTTCCACTCGGACGAAATCATTGACCTGTCCAACGGTCCCGTTCGATACGCGGGATGGTCGACCTGTTACCGTCGCGAGGCTGGCTCGTACGGAAAAGACACCCGCGGAATTTTGCGTGTTCACCAGTTCAACAAGCTCGAGATGTTCTCATACTGTTCACCGGCCGAGGCGGAAGCGGAGCACGATCGACTGGTTTCGTGGCAGGAAGAGATGATGCAGTCACTCGGTCTCGCCTATCGAGTCATCGATGTTGCCGCTGGCGACCTCGGATCTTCGGCAGCACGCAAGTTCGACATTGAGGCGTGGGTTCCGACCCAAGGCACCTACCGCGAATTGACGTCGACCTCGAACTGCACGACATTCCAGGCTCGCCGACTGAACATCCGACACCGCCCCGACGGTGCCGCAACCGAAATGGTGGCGACGCTCAATGGAACGCTTGCCACCACTCGTTGGCTCGTCGCGATTCTGGAAACTCACCAGAACGCCGACGGTTCGGTGACGATCCCCGAAGCACTTCGTCCGTACCTCGGTGGACTGACCGTTGCGGAGCCGATTCGGTGAGTTTCGACGTAGAGCCGTGGCTCGTCGCCATCGACATTGACGGGACCATGGTGTCGGATTTCGGCGACATGAACCCGGGAACCCGTCGAGAAGTCCATCGACTGGTGGATGCAGGGCACAAGGTGACGATTGCAACCGGTCGCTCGGTGCCGACCACCCTGCCCGTCGTCGAGCAGTTGGGAATCACACCGGAATTCATAGTGTGTGCCAACGGAGCGATCATCATTCGCCGCGACGAGTCAGCGCCTACCGGATATTCGCGAGAGCACGTCGAGGTTTTCGATCCGTCTGTCGTCCTTCGCGAAATTCACCGCTCCATCCCCGACGCCCACTACGCGGTCGAAGACGAGGACGGTGTGCTGCGGTACATCGGTTGGTTCCCCGAGTCGGGAATCAACGAAAAAGTTGTCAAAGTCGGGTCCTTCGAGGACCTGATGACCGACGAAGCCACCCGTGTCGTTGTCATCGCGCCAACTTCGCGCGAGGACTATTTCACCGAAGTAGTTCGGACGCTCGGATTCCACAAGGTGACGTATTCGGTCGGGTACACCTCGTGGCTGGATATCGGTCCCGACGACGTCAACAAGGCGACCGCGCTCGAGCGAGTTCGACAAAAGTGGGGGATACCCCGCGAACGAGTGATGGCAATCGGCGACGGTCGTAACGACATCGACATGCTCGAATGGGCGGGTGAATTCGGTCGCGGTGTCGCGATGGGGAACGGTCCGGAGGAGGTCCGCAACGCGGCATCGGAAGTGACCTTGGATGAAGCCGAAGGCGGCCTGCCGTCGGTGCTCGCGACTCTTTGAAGTACCCCCTCGGCGCCTCGGTTAGACTTAAACACGGAGGGCTGTCCGAGTGGCCGATGGAGCTAGTCTTGAAAACTAGTGGGCAGCAATGTCTCGCGGGTTCGAATCCCGCGCCCTCCGCGCAGTGACACAAGGAGAACAGTGAACGACAAGCAGGTAACCACTCCGCGCCACGCGGCGCACGGCGTTCGTCGTCCGTGGGGAACCCTGTGGCGTGCGGCGACAGTAGCCCTCGTCACTGTTCTCATCTCCGCCACCTCCGTTGGGGCGATTGTGGTCTGGAAAGTTCAGTCCCAGCTCGACACCGTCGAGCTGACCGAGGAAGACGGCAAGATTTCCCTCCCCGCAATCGACGAAATGAAGGGCGGGTTCAACGTCCTCATCGTCGGTTCCGACACTCGTGATTCGCAACAGGGCGGTCACGGTTTCGGGAAGGTCGAATCAACCCTCAACGACGTCAACATTCTCGTTCACATCTCGGAAGACCACCAGCGCGCAACCGCGGTGTCGATTCCGCGTGACATGGTCGTTGCCATCCCGCAATGTCCCCAGCCCGACGGCGGCAAGTCCGGTGCAATGTCGGCTCAGCCCATCAACGTCGCGCTGTGGTACGGCGGACTCGGTTGTGTCGTCCTCACCGTCGAGAAGTTGACCGGGATGGACATCAACTACGCCGGCCTGATTACCTTTGACGGCGTTGCCAAGATGGCGGACGCAATCGGCGGCGTCGAGGTGTGTGTCGACGGACCCATCGACGACGGCCACACGCGACTCAAGTTCCCGAAGGCTGGCAAGTACACGATTCAGGGTTACGAAGCTCTCGCGTTCCTGCGATCGCGCCACGGAGTAGGTGATGGCTCCGACCTCGGTCGCATCTCGTCACAACAGCACTACCTGTCGTCGATGGTTCGCAAGATTCAGGATGAAGGCGTACTTCTCGACCCGGCCAAGGTTTACGGCATCGCACAGGTCGCCGCAACGTCGATGACGCTGTCCTCGTCGCTATCCAGCGTCGACACGATGGTGCAGATCGCACTCGTCCTCAAGGACATTCCTCGCGAAAACATCACCTTCGTCCAGTACCCGGGCACCACCGGTGTCGGCGGTGTGTACAAGAAGAAGGTTGCGCCTCTCACCGCCCTTGCGGACAAACTGTTCACCGCACTGAAAAACGACACCCCGTTCCAGCTTGACGGCGACGCGACCGGAGTCGGATCGACCGTAACCGGCGAGGCGCCCGACCCGAACTCGACGGCCGAGCCCGAGGGTAAGGTCATCGGCGGTCTGAAGGGTCAGTCCGCCGGCCAGGTCACCTGTGCGGTGTCCAACAAGTACTAATACTCAGCACCATTTCCGCGCGACGGGTGCGTGTGGCTAGAATGGTGAGCACTGGAGACGTCGCATAGTCCGGTCGAGTGCGCCTCACTGCTAATGAGGTAAGGGTGTTAAAAGCCCTTCGGAGGTTCAAATCCTCTCGTCTCCGCCAGTTGTCGTCGCGTGTTGTTGTCGCGAGTTCCTCATCATTTCCGCGTACACTATTCGTTGTGGGTAATCCCCACCGACCCCTTTGAAAAGGACACATTCATGCGTATCAAATTCGTCGCTTCGGTTGTCGCAGCACTTTCGCTTGCGTTCATCCCGACCGCCGCACAGGCCGTCGCAACGACCCTCGACATTCAGGACAACGGCGCTGCCGCTGTCGACTTGGTCTCGGGAGACGTGCTCGACGTCACCGTGGCTGGGCCCATCGCCAAGACCGGCGCGGCTGTTCACGAGCTCTACTCGACGTGGAGCGCCCAGAGCCTCGGTCTCGACGTCGCCGATGTCGACCTCGCCTCGGATGACATCACCTGGCCCGAAGGCTGGGACCTCGAGTACACGGAAGACGGATCGACCTGGGTCAACTGGATCGACACTCCTCCGACTGACCTCGGCGCAGTAATTGCGATTCGTTCGCTCGGCGACGTCAACACCGTCGGCGAAAATATGTTCAAGACGACGTCGGACGGTGTTCTCCGTGCCGCGTCATTCTCGGGTTCAGGTGGTGGCGACGGTTACAACGTTGCTATCGGAAACAACAAAGTTTTCAACATGTATCACCACCAAGACGGTACTGCGACTGTCGAGTGCCACACATTCCTTGGCGACTTGTGCGAGACCCCCACGGTTGAGGTTGACGGCTACTCGACGAACCACTCGTCGTCTGTCTACTCGGACGATGCAAGCGAGAAGGTGTATGCATTCGTCATGCGCGATTCTGACCTGCACTTCGGTGTTCTCTGTTTCGACTACTCAGCCGAACCCGCGGTCAACTGTGGCTTCACGGAACTGGACACGACTGGAACCATCTCTGAACTGGAGTACCCGCACCAGGACCTCGGCTCGTCCTCGCAGGACGGAGACATCATTTGGTCGATCGTTGGATTCACGGGCGAACTCCTGTGCTTCAACATCGCGACAGGTGCCGCCTGCCAGGACAACGGGTGGGACACCGGTTACCAGGGTTACGGGTTTGACACCGGTCGTGTGACTGCGGTCGAAGGACGTGTATTCATTACCCTCGGTGAAAACTTCACCTGTTATGACAGCGCGATTGACGCCCGCTGTGGCACTTCGGGAACTCACACGCTGTCTGACACGGAAAACCGTCACGCTCCGCTTCCGATCGAAGACACCAGTGGAAACTTCGTGGGTGCCTGCGACATTTACACCGAATATTGCATCAACACCGCGGGAGAGCAGTTCACGATCGACAGCGACCTCCAGTCGTTCCTCGCAGCTCAGGACGACATCTCCGGGCTGGCCAACCAGAACGCTGCTCAATTCGCGTATGTCGACAACCGCGTCTACTACATCACTCAGGCCGAAGGTGAAGACCCGGACGGCTGGTCTGAACAGGATTGGACGTTCTACGGCGTCAACTGCTACGACTTCATCACCGAGGCAGCCTGTGCAGGTTTCGACGGCCTCAACCGTGAAGGCGTGACACGTATCTACACGGT
>JBEGTE010000062.1:0-5430 GCA_041179605.1 Actinomycetota bacterium
GTTGTTAACACGTCAACCGTTGGCGTCAGCGCCATTGTCGCCCCGGACGGCAGCGACATCTCACGCCTCGACCCTTTTGAGCCGGGAGTCATGGTGGCGGACGTGCCGTTGTCGACGGTTGTGACCCCCGCGAGCATTATTGGGTTGCCCCTTGAGTGGGCGCTCATGATTGCAGGGGTCGTTCCGTTCGGGATGCTGTTCGTACGCGGACGAAAGATTTACGGTGCCTAAGTCCCTCGTCATCATCCCCACCTACAACGAAATCGAGAACCTCACATCGATCGTCGAGCGTGTTCGCCGCGCCTCCGACATCGACATCCTCATCGTCGATGACAATTCGCCCGACGGAACGGGCGGGCTGGCCGATGAATTGGCGGGTTCCGTCTCGGGCGTTCACAGTCTCAATCGACCACACAAGCAGGGACTTGGACCGGCATATCTGGCCGGTTTCGAGTGGGCGTTTGACCGGGGATACGACCTCGTCGCCGAGATGGATGCGGACGGTTCGCACGACCCCGCTGTTCTGCACACTCTCGTCCAAATCGCCCAGCACACCGACGCAGCCCTCGTCATCGGTTCCCGCTGGATTGACGGGGGAGCGATTTCGGGCTGGAGCCGCCTTCGCGAAGCCATTTCCCGGGCAGGAAACGCCTACGCTCGGCTGGCTCTGGGTTCCCACATTCACGACATGACCGCGGGTTTCCGCGTTATCCGAACCGATGTCCTCAAACGACTCGACCTCTCGACCATCGCGTCGAGCGGGTATTGCTTCCAGATCGAGGTCGCGCACCGAATCGAATCGACCGGAGCCCTCGTCATCGAACACCCCATCACGTTCCGCGAACGCGAATCAGGCGTGTCCAAAATGCACCTCGGCATCGTCCTCGAAGCGCTGTGGCGCATCACCGTCTGGGGTTTGAATGCTAGAATTTCCTGCAGACAATAGCCCACCCCAACTGGGAGAAAACCTTGAAACTTCGTAAATCGATTGCCATCGTGACCCTGACCGTGATCGGCAGCCTCTTTACGGCGCCAGCGAACGCCGTCCCGAACGAACCCGTCACCTGGTCACTGCTTGCCGCGGGGGAACGGTCTGAGGTTCTGACTACTACCGCAGAAGACACCACCCATTCGCACAATGGCAGCGCGTGGTATTTCAACACCGAGTCGATGGGCTTTGTGAAGGACGGATTCTGCATTGACCAAGACAGTGCTGATGGAGCGGACTCGTGGTTCTATTGCGACCAGGTCCTTGGCTTCAACCAAGAATCTGCACAGACACGACTTTCTTGGCACACATATTCCGATGGGATTGATGGAGGCTGGCGTGTTGGAACCGTGACACAGCTGAACAATTCTGAAGAAACTATCCGAGCCGTCTATACAGCGAACGCACAACCTGCCTACTACCCATCGGGCCCGCGCCCTCTCGTTGATTCGGCCGACCTCACCGGTTGGGAACTTTGCTACATCGGCACGTACGACGACCAGGTCCTCTTCAGTGACCTCTGGGCTGCCTGCGACGGCAACTATCTGCTTTTCGCTGGATATGCCGCAGACTACGAATGGGTCGGGGAAGTCCCTGTAGACGCTCCCGCACAGGAAGAATCGCTTGCAGACACCGGAGTTAACCCGGCATCGATTGCGGTCACAGCATTCGGACTCCTGGCTGCCGGTTCAGTGGCTCTCCGTCGTCGCACGCGACGCTAACTCCTACGCCGCGCGAACGTTCAGCTGTCCAGCGGCACGCATCTCTTCGCGGCGCTCCGCCAAAATCACTTCGAGTTCCTCAATCGTGCGGCGCTTGAGCAGTTTCTCCCAGTGTGTGACCGTCGGAGCGGGGGGAGTGGGGGCGTTCGGATCGACTCCCTCGACCGGCTTCCCCTTGGCGTCCAAACGACGACCGACTTTACCCGTGTGCGGAGATGTCCAGTCGAACGGCAGTTCAACGCCCTCCATGAACGTCACCTGAAACTCTTCACCGTCCTCGGTGCGAAACGTCACGGACTGCGTCGCAACAAAATCGACGCCCTCTTCCGTTTCCAGGCTGACCGATCCCATTCGGGTTCCCAATAGTCTCTTGTCACTCACGATGTCTCCTCTCGCCCGAGTCTCGACTACTACA
This sequence comes from Actinomycetota bacterium, assembly GCA_041179605.1. Lineage (GTDB taxonomy): Bacteria > Actinomycetota > Actinomycetes > Actinomycetales > Microbacteriaceae > MWH-TA3. The sequence goes on from JBEGTE010000062.1 coordinate 2,126, forward strand.
AGACCGCCAACACCTGTTTTATTCCCGTGACACCGCTAAAAATCGGCTGAGAATCCGCATTGGTTGTTAGGGTTGTCCCATGAGCCACAACCCCCTAAAGCCTGGTCAACTCGCGGGAAAGACCGCATTCGTCACTGGTTCGTCCCGCGGAATTGGCGCCGACACGGTCGGATATTTCGCTGAGGCGGGCGCTCGCGTCGCCATCAACTACCGCGACAAGGAAGCACGCGCCGAGAAGGTTGCCGCCGGCATCCGTGAAAACGGTGGGGACGCCATCGTTGTGGGCGCCGATCTGACCGATTACGACACGATCACGGCCCTTCGGGACACTCTGCAGAAGGAATTCGGCGGGCTCGACATTCTGGTTCTCAACGCCTCGGGTGGCATGGAAGCGGGCAAGGGGGAGGACTACGCGATGCGCCTCAACCGTGACGCCCAGGTGAATCTTCTGACCACTCTCCGTCCGCTGCTTCACGAGGGCTCACGAGTCGTCTTCGTCACGAGCCACCAGGCGCACTTTATTCGCACCGTCGACACCATGCCCGAATACCTGCCCGTCGCACTGTCCAAGCGTGCGGGGGAGGACGCCCTGCGCGAACTCATCCCCGGACTCGAAGCCGACGGGATCGACTTCGTCGTCGTTTCTGGCGACATGATCGAGGGCACTGTGACCGCGACTCTGCTTGACCGCGCCAACCCCGGTGCGATTGAATCCCGCAAGGAAGCGGTGGGGAAGTTGTACAACGTGCAGGAATTTGCGGCCGAAATCGCCCTCGCCGCGGTTGAGCCGATTCCCGCCGACAACACCCGACTCGTCGGTGACGTCGACTACTTCACCAAGTAATTCGTGGCGACACTCGAATTTCCCAAGCCGCTCATTCTGACGCGGTTGATCGTCGGACTGTTCTTCTTCGGCATGGGGATTGCGTTCCTCATTCATTCCCACATCGGCCTTGCTCCCTGGGACGTTTTCGGTCAAGGCCTGTCAAAGTTGCTGGGAATCAGCTTCGGACTGGCGACGGTGCTGGCGAGCGCGTTGATCTTGTTGTTGTGGATTCCGCTCAAGCAAATGCCGGGACTAGGTACCGTCTTTAATGCGCTTCTCATCGGACCTTTTGTCGACTTGACGCTGAAGTTTGTTCCGGATGCCGAGTCGTGGGGACTTGTGGCTCAGATTGGCTGGTTCCTGCTGGGAATGGCGACGATTGCGCTGGGTACGGGTCTGTACATCGGCGCGAAACTCGGCCCAGGACCGCGTGACGGTCTCATGACGGGTTCTGTGAAAAAGTTCGGGAAGCCGGTCTGGATCACGCGAACCGTGCTCGAAGGTGCCGCGCTGCTCATCGGAATGGCGTTGGGTGGACCAGTCGGCATCGGGACTCTGTTGTTCGTCTTCGGAATCGGTCCGATGGTGCAGGTTTCCATGCGTGCATTCGGATTGGTCGGCAAGGACGGGAAATGATTCACCCGGACGGGCGCGAGCACGTGAAGCACCGCGAAACCGCCAGAATCGCGCTGCAGGACCGTGACGGACGATTCCTGTTGTTCCTCACGCACTTCGACGCCGGCGTAGGGCTTCCGCCGCGCTGGATTACGCCCGGAGGCGGAATCGACGCCGGTGAGAGCGTCCTGGAGGCCGCTGTGCGCGAATTGCGTGAGGAAACCGGAATGGTTGTCGAGCCAAGCGTCCTGGGCGACCCGGTGGCGGAAATTCCCGGTTGGTGGGATTGGTCCGACGGCGAACGGTTTCACTCGTACATCGATCATTTCTTCGCGTTGACTGTCGATCAATTCGAACTCGACACGACCGGCTGGACTGAATCCGAACACCACGACGTGCTCGACATCCGTTGGTGGAGCCTGGACGAAATCGACCAGGAACAGCCATTTCTCGGGCCTCCAGGGCTTCGAGAGGTCCTCTCGGGCCTCACCCAACCGTAGGCTTTATCCGATAATACACATTATGTCAGAACAGGTGTGAAATGCCCTCCCTCGATTCACTCGCCACATTCGTGCAACCGTTCGTTACCAACGGCGCTCTCCCAACGACGCTCGTTGTCGGATTCCTGCTGACTCTGTTCTCGAAATACATTTCACGCGGCTCGGGCCGAACGCTCGGGTTGACGGTTGCCACTCTGTGGTCGCTCGCCCTCGTCACCGGTTTCACGCTGCGACTTGGTGACGCAAATTCAACCGCCGAGTACGTCTGGTTCCTCGACCCCGTTCTCTGGGCCGACTCGATTGTCGTCGGAGCGAACTGGACACTCAACGCCGTTCTTTTCGTGCCGGCCGGACTCACCCTGTCGATGTTCCTGCGCTCGCCCATCCGTGCTGCGATGACGCTCTCGTTTGCGTCGTTCCTCATTGAAACCGTTCAGCAGATCACGTCGGTCGGAATCCCCGACCCCAGCGACTTTGTGGCCAACACGGTCGGTGCAGTCATCGGAGCCGTTCTCGGCGTCTTGCTGCTTGCGGTGCGAAAAATGCTCCGCCGCTAAGCTGTTGCGGCTACCCAGGCGTGCAGTTTCGCGTCAGCGGCACCGGAATCAATCGACTTCTCGGCGATGGCAACGGCTTCCGCCATGCGCTCGACGAATGAGCGGTCACGTTCTGAGACGTTGTGTGAGAGCTTGTGCGCAACGATTCCGGCTGCCGAGTTGAGGACGATGATGTCGCGAGCTGCCGATCTCTCCCCTGCCAGCACGCGCCGAGCAGTTGCCGCGTTCTCTGTCGGGTCACCGCCGCGGATCGCATCGAGCGTCGAGTACGAGAACCCAATTTCGCGCGGATCGAAGTCGTGTTCGGTGACGGAACCGCGGGCAACCTCGATGACGTGGGAGTGTCCGGTCGTCGTGATTTTGTCGATTCCGTCCTCTCCCCTGTAGACAAGCGCCGTGGCGCCACGCTGCTGAAAAAGCCCGACGGCAAGAGGAATTCGAGCCGCATTCGCCATTCCCAGCGCGTTCGCTTCGGGTCTCGCCGGGTTGCAGAGCGGTCCCAGAACATTGAAAATCGTCGGAATCCCCAGTTGCGAACGAACCGGCCCCGCGTTCTTGAAACCGGGGTGGAACACCATTGCGTTGACGAAGGTCACGCCGATCTCGGCGAAAACGTGTGCGACGCGCTCGGGCGACAACGAAATATCGATTCCGAGAGCAGTCAGGACGTCATTAGCGCCCGACTTGCTCGACGCCGCGCGGTTTCCGTGTTTGATCACGGGGACACCCGCCGCGGCGACAACCATCGAGGCGATGGACGACACGTTCAGCACGCCGACCGGATCGCCACCACTGCCGACAATATCG
>JBEGTE010000063.1:0-5368 GCA_041179605.1 Actinomycetota bacterium
GCAGTTGAACCCCTACGTCGTGGGTCTTCACTTCGTCGCGTCCGCGGTCATGGTTGCACTCGCGGCGTTGCTGTTGTTCCGGATTCGAACGAGCGGTGAACTCCCCCGTGTGCGTGCCGTCTCGACGCTGTCGTGGGCAATTGCCGCGATGACATCGGTCGTTCTGCTGATTGGTGTTTTGACTACGGGGTCAGGACCACACGCAGGCGATGCCGACGCACCGCGAAACGGCCTCAACCCCGAGCTGCTGCAGCATCTTCACGCGTGGCCGGCCTATCTCACTGTCGCTCTGATCGCAACCGCATGGTGGAGGGCTCACGGAGTTGAGCGCCGCGCGTGGTTTGTGGTGCTCGCCGGATTCGGCGCACAAATCGTTCTCGGGATCTGGCAGTCGCGCACGGGACTTCCGATCGAACTCGTTGCCATCCACCTCGTGATGTCGATGGTGGTTGTGTCGCTAGTGACGCGCGGGATCTACGTCAGCACGATGAGCGGGTCGAGTGCGACCGCGACGAACAGCACCGTCAAGTAGGTGTTGCTTGCGTGGAACACACGCATCGCCGACGCCTCGATCCCGTCAACGGTCTTGTTGTACAGGCGGTGAGCCTCGAGCGCGAACCAGCCACCAACGAGCACGGACACCGCGGTGTACACGGGCCCCATATTCCCAGCCGGGATGAGGATGAGCGATGCAACAACGGTCGCCCACGCGTACAGAATGACCTGTAGCCCAACGGCCACACGAGGCCGAAGCACCGACAACATCGGCACCGATGCCGCGGCGTAGTCGTCGACGTATCGCAACGACAGCGGCCAGTAGTGCGCCGGGGTCCACACGAAAATGATGAGGAACAGGATCCACGGCTCAACTGACAGCGAACCTGTCACCGCAGCCCACCCAATGAGCACCGGGAAACATCCAGCGATTCCACCCCACACGATGTTTTGTTCCGTCCGACGCTTGAGCAACATCGTGTAGATGATGACGTAGAACAGGATCGCGGCGAGAGACAACATTGCGGCGAGAGGGTTCGCGACAACCCAGAGAAGGGCGATGGACGCGACACCGAGGATTGTGGCGAAGACCAGGGCCGCGCTGGCGCTGATGTCACCGGTGACGATTGGACGGCCCTTGGTGCGCGCCATGAGCTGGTCGATGTCACGGTCGATGTACATGTTGAACGCGTTTGCGCTGCCCGCACTCATCGCTCCACCGAGCAGCGTCCCGAGAACAAGCCACAGGTCGGGAATTCCGCGTTCGGCGAGAACCATTGCGGGGGCAGTCGTGACGAGCAGGAGCTCAATGACCCGTGGTTTGGTCAACGCGACATACGCACGGACAGACCGTCCCAGCGACCGCGCACGTTTCGAATCGGAAACCGTGGGGCTGGAAATGGAACTCACGCGCCCCATTCTACGTACCCGTTCTGAAGGCCCGTCGTCCACTAAACTGAACAGGTACACCTCAGGCGTGCTCCGTCTCCGTGCCATTGTCGACACAGAGGGTTTTCCTCGGCACGTCTCGACACACGAGATTGGACAGTCATGACGACTCTGGAGTGGACTCCCCTCGACGAGAAGGCCGTTGACACCGCACGACTCCTCGCGGTTGACGCTGTCGAAAAGGTCGGAAACGGGCACCCCGGAACCGCGATGTCGATGGCACCCGTCGCGTACCTGTTGTACCAAAAGGTGATGCGTCACGACCCCACTGACACCGACTGGCTCGGTCGTGACCGTTTCGTTCTCTCGATCGGCCACTCGTCGCTGACCCAGTACATCCAGTTGTTCCTCGGTGGCTTCGGGCTCGAACTCGATGACCTCAAGGCGTTCCGCACCTGGGGTTCGAAGACCCCCGGTCACCCCGAATACGGTCACACCAAGGGCGTCGAGATCACGACGGGACCGCTCGGTCAGGGCCTTGCATCGGCGGTCGGAATGGCTTACGCACAGCGTTTCGAGCGTGGACTCTTCGATCCGAACGCGGGAACGTCCTCACCATTCGACCACTACACCTACGTCATTTGCGGAGACGGTGACATGCAGGAAGGCGTCACCGCCGAAGCGTCGTCGCTCGCCGGCCACCAGCAACTCGGCAACCTCGTCGTGATTTACGACTCGAACCAGATTTCGATCGAGGACGACACCAACATCGCGTTCACCGAAGACGTCGCCGCGCGTTACCGCTCGTACGGGTGGGATGTTCGTGAAGTGTCGTGGCGCACTGCCGCGGGATACGTCGAGGACGTTCCAGCACTACACGCCGCCATCGAAGCAGCAAAGGCCGAGTCGTCGAAGCCGTCGCTGATTATCCTCAAGACAATCATCGGTTACCCGGCACCGACCAAGCAGAACACGGGAAAGATTCACGGTTCGGCACTTGGCGCCGAGGAGGCCGCCGGAACCAAGACCGCTCTGGGGTGGGACCCGAACGAGTCCTTCGTTGTGCCCGACGATGTCTTCGCGCACACCCGTTCGCTCGCGGAACGTGCCGCGAAAGACCGTGCCGAATGGCAGAAGTCGTTCGACGCGTGGGCTGCTGCAAACGCGGAAAAGAAAGCACTGCTCGACCGTGCTCTCAAGGGTGAACTCCCCGCGGACCTCGATGCGGCACTCCCCGTTTTTGAGGGCGGCACGAGCATCGCCACGCGTGCGGCGTCGGGGAAGGTTCTCAACGCCGTTGCCGGTGTCATGCCGGAACTGTGGGGCGGAAGCGCCGACCTCGCGGAGTCGAATCTCACCACGATTGACGGAGCGAAGTCGTTCGTTCCCGCCGAACACTCGACCGGCCACTGGACGGGTGACACCTATGGTCGCGTCCTCCACTTCGGAATTCGCGAGCACGCGATGGGATCGATCCTCAACGGAATCGCACTTCACGGGCCGACCCGTTCATACGGCGGCACCTTCCTCATCTTCAGCGACTACATGCGACCCGCAGTCCGACTCGCTGCCCTCATGAAGACGCCGTCAATCTTCGTGTGGACGCACGACTCGGTCGCTCTTGGTGAGGATGGACCGACCCACCAGCCAATCGAACAGATTGCGACTCTTCGAGCGATTCCCGGCCTCGACATCGTTCGACCCGCGGACGCAAACGAGACCGCGTGGGCGTGGAAGACGATTCTTGAGCGTCGTGAAGGCCCCGCCGGTATCGCGCTGTCACGCCAGAACCTTCCCGTTTTCGAGCGGGGCTCGGCCGCTTCGGCGACCGAGTTCGCACCGGCATCGCACACCGCGAAGGGCGCGTACGTTCTCGTCGACTCCCCCACCGGAACCGTTGATGTGATCCTCATCGCGACCGGTTCCGAGGTTCAGGTCGCTGTGGCGGCCCGCGAAACCCTTGCCGCCAAGGGAATCGGCGCCCGCGTCGTTTCCGCACCGTGTCTCGAATGGTTCGAGGAACAATCCGACACGTACCGCGAATCGGTCCTCCCCTCGTCGGTCACCGCACGCGTGTCCGTCGAAGCCGGTCTCGCCCTCGGCTGGTCGGCGTACGTCGGAGCGAACGGCGCATCGGTGTCCATCGAGCACTTCGGTGCGTCGGGTGACTATCAAACCCTGTTCCGCGAATTCGGAATCACCCCCGAGGCGGTCGCCAGCGCCGCTGAATCTGTACTTTCCCGCTAACGAAAGGCCCCACCACCGTGAGTACACCCACCCAGAAGCTCTCCGACGTCGGCGTCTCGATTTGGCTCGACGACCTGTCGCGTGACCGCATCCAGTCCGGCTCGCTCCAGAACCTCATCGCCACACGGAACGTTGTCGGTGTGACGACCAACCCGACGATTTTCGCCTCGGCGCTGGCGACCGGAACCACCTACGGCGAACAGATTGCGGAACTCGCAAGCTCGGGGGCATCGGTGACCGACGCCGTTTTCGCGGCAACCACCGACGACGTGGCGGCGGCGTGCGACATTTTCCGTGGAATTTACGACTCGACGAAGGGCCGGGATGGCCGCGTGTCGATCGAAGTCGAACCCACTCTCGCATTTGACCACGCCAACACCGTCGCTCAGGCGAAAGAACTGTTTGCGCGCGTCAACCGTGACAACGTCATGATCAAAATCCCCGCCACCAAGCAGGGACTCGGAGCGATCACCGACGTTCTTGCCGAAGGAATTTCGGTCAACGTGACACTGATCTTCTCGCTTGAACGATACGCCGAGGTGATCGACGCGTACCTGGACGGTCTTGAGAAGGCGAAGGCCAACGGGCACGACCTTTCGACCATCCACTCGGTCGCGTCCTTCTTTGTTTCGCGCGTGGACACCGAAGTCGACAAGCGACTCGTCGCCATTGGAACCGACGAGGCACTTGCGCTCAAGAGCCAGGCGGCGGTGGCGAACGCGCAACTCGCATACGAACTCTTCGAACACAAGTTCGCAACCGACCGCGCACAGACTCTTCTGGGCGCCGGAGCGAACCTGCAACGTCCCTTGTGGGCATCCACGGGTGTCAAGGACCCTGCGCTTCCCGACACCCTCTACGTGACGGAATTGGCTGCTCCTAACACTGTCAACACGATGCCCGAGAAGACTCTCGAGGCGACGTTCGACCACGGAACGATTCACGGTGACGCCGTCAGCGGGTCTTACGACGACGCACGTGCGGTCATTGAGGCGATCGAGAACCTCGGCATTTCGCTGACCGAGGTTACGGACCTGCTCGAGCATGAAGGTGTCGACAAGTTCATCGTGTCGTGGAACGAGCTCCTCGACATCGTCGCGGCGTCCATGGACGCGGCGCGATGACAGTATCTGTCTCTGGAGTAGCCGCTGCTGCGGCTGAACGCCACGTTCCTGAACTCGTCGCCAGTCGGTTCGCAACTCGACTTGGTTCAGGTGACGCGACCCTGTGGGGGCCAGCGGCTGAACCCGAGGCCAGCATCCGACTCGGCTGGGTGCACGCCTCCACCGTGTCACGTTCGCTCGTTGCCGACATCGTTGCGCTTCGCGGTGAGTTCATCGCGCGCGGACTGACTCGTGTGGTTCTGTGTGGAATGGGCGGTTCTTCGCTCGCGCCCGAAGTCATCACGCGGACCGCCGGGGTGGAACTCGTCGTTCTCGACTCGACTCACCCGACTCAGGTGGCGCGCGTGCTCGACCACGCCATCGAAGAGACCGTCGTCGTTGTCTCGTCCAAATCGGGTTCGACCGCGGAAACTGATTCCCAGAAGCGAGCGTTCGAGGGTGCGTTCGTGGCCGCCGGAATCGATCCCACGACTCGAATCGTCATCGTGACCGACCCTGGCTCGCCGCTTGACGTCGCGTCGCGCGAAGCCGGTTACCGCGTGTTCAACGCAGACCCGACAGTCGGTGGACGCTACTCGGCGCTCACCGCGTTTGGACTTGTGCCTTCGGGACTC
>JBEGTE010000064.1:0-5320 GCA_041179605.1 Actinomycetota bacterium
TCCAACGCACCGGTGACCAGATGTGGCTCGCCGGTGACCAAATGGTTCGAGGATTCATCCTTGGAGCCACCGCCGGCAAGACCACACTGACGGGTGAAGGCCTGCAGCACGCCGACGGACACTCGCACCTCATCGCCTCCGCCAACGACGCAGTCGTCGCATACGATCCGGCGTTCGCTTTCGAGATCGGACACATCGTCAAGTCCGGTATCGAACGCATGTATGGCGGTACGCACGAGAACCCGAACGTGTTCTACTACCTCACCGTTTACAACGAGCCGATCGTTCAGCCGGAAGAGCCCGAGAACGTCGACGTCGACGGAATCATCCGCGGCATGTACAAGTACCGTCCCGCTGCAGGTGACGGCATCCGTGCGCAGATTCTCGCGTCGGGTGTTTCGGTTCCGTGGGCGCTTGACGCCCAGGAGATTCTGCAGAACGAGTGGGGCGTTGCCGCCGACGTGTGGTCGGTGACGTCGTGGAACGAGTTGCGCCGTGACGGTCGCGACGCGGACCGCTACAACTTCCTGCACCCCGAGGACCTCCCCCGCACTCCGTACGTGACGGAACGCCTTCGTGGCGAAGCCGGTCCGGTTGTTGCCGTGAGCGACTGGATGCACGCTGTTGCAGACCAGATTCGCCCCTACGTTCCGACGGACTTCGCGACCCTCGGTGGCGACGGATTCGGTTTCTCGGACACGCGCGCGGCGGCTCGTCGCTACTTCGCAATCGACACGCAGTCGATCGTAGTTCGCGTACTCGAGCAACTCGCCAAGCGTGGCGAGATCGACCGTTCGGTTGTTGTCGACGCGTTCAAGCGTTACCGACTCGATGATGTCACCGCCGGCACGACCGGAAACGCTGGTGGGGATTCCTAAGGAGCACGCATGATCGTCGTCGCCGCACCCGGACAGGGTTCACAATCGCAGGGCTTCCTCGCGCCATGGCTAGAGGTGGACGGAGTTCGCGAGCTTCTCGGCAATTTGGGTGAGGCGGCGAAGGTTGACCTCATCACGCACGGAACCGTGTCGGATGACGACACGATTCGTGACACCAAAATCGCTCAGCCACTCATCGTCGCCGCGTCGGTCGTGACCGGAGGTTTGCTGTTGGCTGGTCGACGCGACCGTGTCGGCGCTCTCGCCGGACACTCAGTTGGTGAATTTGCCGCCGCTGCGCTCGCGGGAATTCTCCGTGACGAGGATGCCCTCGCGCTCGTTGGCGTGCGCGGCCGTGCGATGGCGGACGAAGCGGCGAAGATCGAAACGGGCATGAGCGCGTTGCTCGGCGGCGAAGCCGATGACATCACGGCTCGACTCGATGACCTGGGTTTGTTCCCCGCGAACATGAATGGTGGCGGTCAAGTCGTCGTCGCTGGTGCGAAGGACGCGCTCGCGGCACTTGCCGAGAACCCGCCCACAGGGGCTCGCGTCATTCCCTTGTCGGTTGCTGGCGCGTTCCACACGACCTACATGGGCGGAGCCGTCGAGACGCTGCGAGCCGCGGCCGCCGACGTCACTGCGACCGACCCGACACTGCCGATCTACACGAACAAGGACGGCTCACGTGTCACGAGTGGTTCCGCCTACGTCGACGTTCTCGTCGGTCAGGTGTCGAACCCGGTCCGCTGGGACCTCTGCATGGAATCCTTCGCGACCGACGGCGTCACCGGTGTTATCGAACTCGCTCCCGCTGGTGCGTTGGTTGGATTGGTGAAGCGCGCCATCAAGGGCACTCCCACCGTCGCAATCAAAACACCCGACGATCTCCCCGCCGCAATCGAACTCTTGGAGGCATCATGACCCAGCCCGCCCTTCGCCAGTCAGTTGGGTCACCGTTCACACGCATCCTCGCAGTCGGTGCGGCTCGCGGTGACCTCACGGTCACGAACGACGACATCGCCGGTCCGATCGATTCGAGCGACGAATGGATCCGTCAGCGCACCGGTGTCATCACCCGCAAGCGCGCGTCGGACAAGCTGAGCGCCGCTGACCTCGCAACCGCTGCCGCGACCGAAGCGATCACTAAAGCGGGCATCAAACCGTCCGAGGTTGGCGCACTCATCATCGCCACGATTTCGAACACTGTTCAGACGCCCTCGATGGCGGCGCTCGTTGCGGACCGTATCGGGGCAACCCCGGCCGCTGCCTATGACATCTCGGCCGCGTGTGCTGGGTTCTGCTACGGAATCGCACAGGGAGACGCACTCGTTCGCTCCGGCGCCGCCAAGTACGTCGTCGTCATCGGTGCCGAGAAGCTCTCGGAACTAGCCAAGCCCACCGACCGCACCATCTCGTTCCTGCTCGGTGACGGCGCCGGTGCCGTCGTGATTGGACCCGCCGATGAGGCAGGAATCTCGAGCACCATCTGGGGTTCAGACGGCGGCAAGTGGGACGCGGTCGGCATGGATCGCCCGCTGCGCGACGCATTCGCAGACCCCGAGGGCGAATACCCAACACTGCGCCAGGATGGACAGACCGTCTTCCGTTGGGCGGTCTGGGAAATGGCGAAGGTCGCTCAGCAGGCACTCGACGCCGCCGGTATCACGAGCAAGGACCTCGCCGCGTTCATTCCACACCAGGCGAACATGCGCATCATCAACGAATTCGCGAAGCAGCTTGAAGTTCCCGACAGCGTCGTCATCGCCCGTGACATCGAGACGACGGGAAACACCTCAGCGGCTTCGGTTCCGCTCGCGATGCACCGCGTGCTGGACGAACACCCCGAACTGAGTGGCGGTTACGCGCTCATCATTGGTTTCGGAGCTGGACTCGTCTACGCCGCCCAAATCGTGCGTCTTCCCTAACGAAAGACCGTCCGACCCCGTAAAATGGGAGCGGTATCACCACCACCTAACAAGGAGAAATAATGGCTCACTCGAAGGATGAGGTCCTCGCTGGCCTCGCAGCACTTGTCAACGACGAGACCGGCGTTCCGGCCGAAAGCGTCGTCTTCGGCAAGTCGTTCGCGGACGACCTCGACATTGACTCGATCTCGATGATGACCATCGTCGTCAACGCTGAAGAAGAATTCGGCGTCAAGATTCCGGACGACAAGGTATCGGAACTCGTGACCGTAGACGACGCCGTCAACTTCATCGTCTCGGCTCAGTCCTAAGACGATTCAGCGGCGGGGCTTTCGCCCCGCCGCTTTCTTTACACCAAACGGAAGTGTGACATGACCACCATCGTTGTAACCGGTATCGGTGCCACCTCTCCCCTCGGCGGTAACGTTCGTGACTCGTGGGAAGCCCTGCTTCGCAAAGAGTCCGGTATCCGCCCCCTCACCGAGGAATGGGTGCAGACCCACGAACTCCCCGTGACTTTCGCGGGTCGAGTCAAGGTCCCCGCCTCGGAGGTTCTCGAACGTATCGAGATCAAGCGACTTGACCCGTCCGCGCAGCTGGCCGTCATTGCCGCCCGCGAAGCGTGGAAAGACGCCGGCGAGCCCGGCGACGCCAAAGAACGAATCCTCGTGGACTTTGCCACCGGCATCGGTGGACTCAATACCCTGCTCGACGCGTGGGATGTCATGAAGGAAAAAGGCGCACGTCGCGTGCTCCCGATGACGATTCCGATGCTCATGCCGAACGCCGCAGCTGCTGCCATCTCGATGGACCTGTCGACCCGCGGCGGTGCGCGCACGTGTGTGTCGGCGTGTGCGTCGGGCACCGAGTCGATTGCGAACGCCGTCGACCACCTTCGTCAGGGAATTGCTGACGTCGTGATCTGCGGTGGAACCGAGTCGGTCGTGCACCCCCTCCCCATCGCCGCGTTCGCCGCGATGCACGCGCTGTCGACTCGTAACGACGAACCGCACCGCGCCTCGCGCCCGTACGACGTCAACCGCGACGGTTTCGTTCTCGGCGAGGGCGCGGCCGTTCTCGTCCTCGAGACCAAGGAACACGCTGAGGCTCGCGGAGCGAAGATTTATGCGGAGATCGCCGGAGGCGCCGTCACCAGCGACGCGCACCACATCACGGCTCCGGACCCGGAGGGTAACGGTGCTGCGCGCGCGGTTCTCGACGCGCTCGAGAACGCGGGAGTGACCGCGGCGGATGTCAACCACATCAACGCCCACGCAACCTCGACTCCTGTCGGTGACATCGCTGAATACACCGCTTTGCACAAGGTGTTTGGCGACCGAATCAAAGAGATCCCCGTGTCCGCGACGAAGTCGTCGACGGGTCACCTGCTCGGCGGAACCGGCGCGCTCGAGGCCGTGTTCACCGTTCTAGCCGCTCACGAGAAGGTCGCTCCACCGACGTTGAACCTTGAGAACCAGGACGAGAACATCCCGCTGGATGTCGTTGTCGAGCCGCGCGCTCTTCCTGACAAGGTTGTCGCAATCTCGAACTCGTTCGGCTTCGGCGGTCACAACGCCGTCGTCGTCATCAAGTCCGTCTAGACGGCCCTGGATCCGCGACTGAGGGGAACAACCTCGGCGAACTGTGCCGCTCGGTACGGCTCTAATTCGTCGTCCCACGCAGTCCCCAGCGCAAGACGGAGTTCGCGTTCCAGTTCGGTGATGTCTCCGTCCGCGATTCCCATCGCGTAACGAACACGGTCTTCGTTCACCATCGCGTTTCCGGCTGCGTCGATCAGCGTGTAAAAGATTCCCAGCGCGGGCGTGTGGACATATCGAACGCCGTCACGGCCCGACGCGGTGTCCTCGGTGATTTCAAACCGCAGGTCGGTCCACCCCAGCATCGCCGAGGCGATTCTGGCGGCGGTTCCGTGCTCGCCGCTCCATTCCAACTCGGCTCGAACGGTTCCGGTCTCAGCAGGCTGTTCGCTCCACAGTGGGCGCACGGGGACGCCGAGAGCACTCGACAGTGTCCACGCGACATGCTGTGCAAGCGCGGGTGAACACGAGTGAATCTGAATCACTCCGTGTGCATCGCTCATACTTCCTCCTACCGTGCGACTTCCCCTCGAACGGTGTTGAAGTAGAGAGTTAAAGTATGCGCGCGAAGGACGAAATTGTCCAACCGAGATTAGGCGTGAAGCAGCTCCCCGCTGGGTGTGACGGGGAATTTCTCTCCCGCACGAATCGGGAACGGAAGGCGGTTCTGCTTCGGGGGAATCGGGCAGTTGAAGTTATACGAGAACGCGCACGGCGGAAGGACCGCGAGGTTGAAGTCCATCGTCACTGTTCCGTCGGGGTTGGGGACGACGAAGAGGAAGCGTCCGACCGAGTATGTCTCGGAGTCGTTCGTCTCGTCAGCGAAAACAATCTGAAGGGCCTTGCCTGTTCCGATGGTGAGTAACGAGACATCGTGTCCGTCGTGGGTGAATGCGATCTCGCCGGGGATCACCTC
>JBEGTE010000065.1:0-5268 GCA_041179605.1 Actinomycetota bacterium
ACGAGTTCGCGGATCGCGATCGGACAGTGCGTCAGCGATGCGATATTCGTAGCGGCGGAAAATCGGCGAGAATCGCGCGTCAAACCCTTCGGGTGCAACCGACACCGAGCGAATTGAGATTCCGGAGTTGGACAGCAGTGAATTCAATCGCGACTGGACCGAACCCGCCTCGACTGTGTCTTCAACATCGACGTGGACGACCTGCCCCGTCGCGTGAACCCCGGCATCGGTGCGGCCAGCGACAACCGTGTGCACGTCGTCGACGCGCAGGATCGTCGACAGTGCGTCTTCAAGAGTCCCCTGAACCGTCGACAGATCGGGCTGTTTCGCCCACCCGGAAAAGTCAGTTCCGTCGTAGGCGAGATCGATGCGCAGTCTCATGACTCTCCCCCGTTAACGACGCAAGGCCCGAGGAAACCCCGGGCCTTGCGCATGACGAACTACTTGTCGTCGCCTTCGGCGGCAGCCTCGTCGGCAGCCTCCGCGGCGGGTGCTTCTTCAGCAGCAGCTTCTTCGGCGGGTGCTTCGGCTTCTACGACCTCGGTCGCTTCCGCTTCAACAGCCTCAACCGGAGCCTCGACAACCTCGGTCTCGACGACGTCTTCAGCGACAACTGCCTCTTCGACGACCTCGGCGGCCGGAGCGGCCTTCGGCGCAGCCTTGACGGGCTCAGCCTTCGGCTTCTTGTTCATGACCTTCGGGTTCACGGGCTCGAGAACGAGCTCGATGACCGCCATGGGCGCGTTGTCACCCTTGCGGAAACCGGTCTTGGTGATACGCGTGTATCCACCCGGACGAGCCGCAACGAGAGGAGCAATCTCAGCGAAGAGTTCGTGAGTTGCATCCTTGTTGCGAAGGATCGCCAGCACGCGACGACGAGCGTGGAGGTCTCCGCGCTTGCCGAACGTGATGAGTCGCTCGGCGAGCGGCTGAAGGCGCTTCGCCTTGGTCTCGGTCGTCTGGATCGACTTGTGGGTGAAAAGAGCCACCGCGAGGTTCGCGAGCAGCAGGCGCTCGTGAGCGGGTCCGCCTCCGAGGCGGGGTCCCTTCGTGGGCTTAGGCATTGTGTTCTCCTATTCGATACGAGTACGAAACTCGCGGGGTCTTAGTCTTCAGAAGCCTCGTAGAAGTACGAGCTGTCTGCTCCGGCAACGCCGTCCTTGAGCGAAAGCCCGCGTTCTTCGAGCTTCTCGAGGACCTCGTCAACCGACTTCTGGCCAAAGTTACGGATGTTCATGAGCTGGTGCTCGGTGAGGTTCACCAGTTCGGCAAGGGTGTTGATTCCCTCGCGCTTGAGGCAGTTGAACGAACGGACCGTGAGGTCGAGTTCTTCGATACGAATGTCGAGTCCCTCACCGACGGGTGCGTCGCTGTAACGGGGTCCGATTTCGATGCCTTCAGCTTCGGTGTTCAGTTCGCGAGCGAGACCGAACAGCTCAACCAGGGTTCCACCGGCCGACGCAACAGCGTCACGCGGCGAAATCGATGCCTTGGTGTCAACCTCAACAACCAGACGGTCGAAGTCGGTGCGCTCTCCCGCACGAGTTGCCTCGACGCGGTAGGTCACCTTGGTGACGGGCGAGTAGATCGAGTCAATCGCGATGGTGCCGATGGGGGCTCCAGCGAACTTGTTCTGCTCGACCGAAACGTATCCACGGCCACGCTCGATGGTCAACTCGATTTCGAGGTTGCCTTCCTTCGAGAGGGTCGCGATGTGCAGGTCGGGGTTGTGGATCTCGACACCGGCGGGTGCGGTGATGTCAGCAGCGGTCGCGTTTCCGGCGCCCTTCTTGCGAAGGTACGCGGTAACGGGCTCGTCGTGCTCGCTCGATACGGTGAGGCTCTTGATGTTCAGGATGATTTCCGTCACGTCTTCGACAACACCGGGAAGCGAGGTGAACTCGTGAGCTGCACCGGTGACGCGGAAACGCGTGACCGCTGCACCCGGAATCGACGAGAGCAAGGTGCGGCGAAGCGAGTTGCCGAGGGTGTAGCCGAATCCGGGCTCGAGCGGTTCGATGACGAACGCCGAACGGGTGTCGGAGATGGTGTTTTCGGTGAGCGTGGGGCGCTGTGCAATGAGCACGTGGTTTCCTTTCGGTCAGTGTCCGCTATATGACACTTCTCTGAATGCTGCTGTTCAATTGTTGGGAGCGTGGCGGTCCGGCGGACCAGACCGCCACGCGCAAACTGCGATGCGTTAGACGCGGCGACGCTTGGGGGGACGGCAACCGTTGTGCGCCTGAGGCGTCACATCGGTGATCGATCCGACCTCGAGGCCAGCGGCCTGAAGTGAACGAATCGCCGTCTCGCGACCCGAACCGGGTCCCTTGACGAAAACGTCAACCTTCTTGACGCCGTGTTCCTGTGCCTGACGCGCTGCCGACTCGGCGGCGAGCTGTGCGGCGAACGGGGTCGACTTACGCGAACCCTTGAAGCCGACTCCACCCGAGGATGCCCACGAGATGACGGCTCCGGTCGGGTCGGTGATCGACACGATCGTGTTGTTGAACGTCGACTTGATGTGAGCGTGGCCCACGGCGATGTTCTTCTTGTCCTTACGACGAGCCTTGCGGGCTCCAGTCTTCGGTGCTGCCATTGTTCAGATCCCTTTCCTGGGGCCGCGACTAGCGGCCGGCCTTCTTCTTGCCGGCGACGGTGCGCTTCGGTCCCTTGCGGGTGCGTGCGTTGGTCTTGGTGCGCTGACCGTGAACAGGAAGACCACGACGGTGTCGGATTCCCTGGTACGAGCCGAGCTCGACCTTGCGGCGGATGTCGGCCTGAACCTCGCGGCGCAGGTCACCTTCCACCTTGAGGTTGGCGTCGATGTAGTCACGGAGAGCGACCAACTGGTCGTCGGTGAGGTCCTTGACGCGGATGTTCTTGTCGATTGCCGTTTCGGTCAGAATCTGAACCGAGCGGGTACGGCCTACGCCGTAGATGTAGGTAAGTGCGATTTCCACGCGCTTGTCGCGGGGAATATCGACTCCAGCGAGACGTGCCATGAGGCTTCTCCTAGTGAATGAAGAGGTCTGAGCCAACGTCCGTACCTGAGCCTCTTACCCAGGATGTCCCCCCGAAGGGTTCCGACGCGGCGATTGAATGTATTGAGTTATAGGGGGTGGTGCCTAGCCCTGACGCTGCTTGTGCCGCGGGTTTTCGCAGATCACCATGACGTTGCCGTGACGACGAATGACCTTGCACTTGTCGCAAATCGGCTTGACGCTGGGGTTGACCTTCATTGTGTTTCTCCTTGTTCGCTGGCGTCGTGCCCGGGGTTCCGGGCCGTTCCTTCTGCGCGGTTACTTGTAGCGGTAAACGATGCGGCCTCGTGAGAGGTCGTACGGACTGAGCTCTACGATCACGCGGTCCTCGGGGAGGATGCGGATGTAGTGCTGACGCATTTTGCCCGAGATGTGTGCGAGTACCTTGTGGCCGTTCGCCAGTTCGACTCGAAACATTGCGTTGGGCAATGCCTCGACGACCGAACCTTCGATCTCGATTACGCCGTCTTTGTTAGCCATGTGTCCGTTCGTTGCTACTTGTTACCGCACGTCGTGCGGGTGGTGAAAACACGCCACGGGGGCATGACACACCAAAGTACGAGAATACGCGACATTTCGCGGTTTCGCAAATGCGAGTTGTACTATTTGATGCCGCGTTCGGCCAGAGCAGCCGTGATGCGGTCGGTGACCTCGGCAATTTCACCGATTCCGTCGACACTGACGAGGAGTCCGCGGCTGCCGTACACCTCGATGAGGGGTGCGGTCTCGCGTGCATAAAGGTCCAATCGGTTACGAATCACCGATTCGTCCGCGTCGTCCGAACGACCCGAATCTTTTGCACGAAGCAAAATCCGCTCGACGACGACGTCGGGGTCAGCGACGAGTTCAACGACGACATCAAGCGAGTGTCCCTGGTCGGCGAGGACCTGATCCAGCGCACGAACTTGATCGACGGTTCGCGGGTACCCATCCAACAGGAAGCCGGGTTCGCAATCTGCGTGAGTGAGTCGATCTGCCACGAGCGCGTTAGTCAGGGAATCCGGGACATACTCGCCACGGTCCATAAAGCCCTTAGCTTCAATGCCGAGCGGTGTTTCGTCGCGAACGTTCGCGCGGAAGATGTCGCCCGTCGAAATCGCGGGAATACCGTACGCCTCAGCGAGTCGAACCGCCTGCGTACCCTTCCCGGCTCCCGGAGGGCCGACCAAGAGCAGCCGAACCATTACTGAAGGAGACCCTCGTAGTGGCGCTGCTGCAGCTGAGCGTCAATTTGCTTGACGGTCTCGAGTCCAACACCGACAATGATGAGGATCGACGTTCCGCCGAACGGGAAGTTCTGGTTGGCGCCGATCGTCGCGAGAGCGATGAGCGGGATGAGCGCGATGATTCCGAGGTACAGCGACCCGGGAAGCGTCACACGCGTGAGAACGAAGTCAAGGTATTCGGCAGTTGGTCGGCCGGCACGGATTCCGGGGATGAATCCTCCGTACTGCTTCATGTTGTCAGCGACCTCAACCGGGTTGAAGGTGATTGCGACATAGAAGTAGGTGAACCCGACGATGAGCAGGAAGAACAGCACGATATAGAGCGGCTGGTTTCCGTTCGCGAGGTTCGCGCTAATCCACAGCACCCAGTCCGGGGCGACCTGGCCGGCAGCCGGCTGGTTGAACTGTGCGATGAGCGCGGGCAGGTACAACAACGACGACGCGAAGATGACGGGGACGACACCGGCCATGTTGACCTTGATTGGGATGTACGTGCTCGAACCGCCGTAGGTGCGGGTTCCGACGACGCGCTTGGCGTACTGAACCGGGATGCGACGCTGCGACTGCTCGACGAACACGACGGCCGCCATGATGACGATTCCAATCGCGAGAACGAGGACGAAGACGTTGAAACCTTCCGAGCGCTGGATTGCCCAGAGCGACGTCGGGAAGCCGGCGGCGATCGACGAGAAGATGAGGAGCGACATTCCGTTGCCGATGCCACGCTCGGTGAGCATCTCACCGAACCACATGATGAGACCGGTACCGGCGGTCATCGTGACGACCATGAGCAAAATCGAGTACCACGCGTCGTTGGTGATGAGCTGGCTGCACTCGGGGACACCCGACGACGAACCAAAGAGCTGGCCACTGCGTGCAACGGTGACGAGCGTGGTTGACTGGAGAATTCCGAGACCGAGCGTGATGTACCGCGTGTACTGCGTCATCTTGGCCTGGCCAGCCTGGCCTTCTTTGTGGAGAGTTTCGAAGCGAGGGAT
>JBEGTE010000066.1:0-5260 GCA_041179605.1 Actinomycetota bacterium
ACGCCAAGTAGATAGACGCGCTTGGGCATGTGTCGCCAGGCGACCGCCGATTCACCCGTGTTGCCTTCGGCGATGAGCCCCTCTTCACGGTTGAGGAGTTTTCGCGCGACGATGTAGAACGCGAATAACCCGACCGCAGTGAATACGAACAAGTGGATGCCAGCGGGGATCAACCCGGCGAGGAAACCGGAGATTGCCGCAGACGATGCTGCCCCCGCCGACCACGCAGCGTGGAATCGCCCGATGATGACTCGGCCACTGAGCGTTTGCAGCACGACCGTTTGCGAGTTCACCGCGATGACGAAGATGCTCATGGACACCGCAACGATGAAGTTGACCCCGAAATACAGCGTCGAATCTGTGATGAAACCGAACGAACCGGTTCCCAGCCCGACAACGCCGAAGGACGCCATGCCGACGTGCTTGACCCCGAATCGTTCGAGGGCTCGGTTCGCGAGGAACAAACCCGCGGCCGAACCGACGGTGCCGAACGCCGAGATGACACCCCAGTGCGCGAAGCTCACATCAATGTTGCGGATGATGTCGGGAACGCGCGGAATGATCGCCGCGGAGACAAAACCTTGGATGAGAAAGACGATGACGAGAGCCCTCTGTGCCTGAGTTTGGCGTTCTCGCGTGATGACCGTCACCCGACGAGCCTATCCCTCCGCCCCGCATCTTCGCGGGCGGTAGGCTCGTACGGTATCTCAACGAGGAGCACGACGAATTGACTGACTGGCACGGGCAAATTCCCCCGATTGACGACATCGACGGCCTGATCGGCGAATCCATCGAACAGGTTCACTCGTGGGTCGCTGCGGCTGCCGAAATCCCGCCGTCGCTGGCATCCGAACGACTCGCTGGTGTGTTGCGCGACCCCAACGGCCTTGCGTTCACCGTCGGTTTCGTGGACGGAGTCGTCCGGCCTGAGTCGCTTCGTGTTGCCGCTCGCAACCTTCGCGCCCTCACCCGCATCATCCCCAAGTTCCTTCCCGGCACATTGCGCGCACTCATCGCACTCGGCGGATTTGCATCTCGCTACCTTCCGGGAATTGTCGTCCCCGTCGCCCGTCGGGTACTTCGCGGCATGGTCCGACACCTCATCATCGACGCGTCGCCCGCGAAACTCGGCGGCAAGCTGCGTGCTATTCGCAACCGCGGGGTCGACCTCAACATCAACCTGCTTGGCGAAGCCGTTTTAGGGCCGGCCGAAGCCGCCAAGCGTCTGCAGGGCACAATCGATCTCCTCTCACGCCCCGACGTCGACTATGTATCGGTCAAGGTGTCGTCAGCGGTTTCGCCTCACTCGGCGTGGGCGTTCGACGAAGCCGTCGCACACGTCACCGAGAAGTTACTGCCTGTCTACCGAATCGCCGCAGAGTCCGAATCGCGCAAGTTCATCAACCTCGACATGGAGGAGTACCACGACCTCGACATGACAATCGCGGTGTTCCAGAACATCCTCGACCGCGACGAGTTCCTGAACCTCGAAGCGGGAATCGTGTTGCAGGCGTACCTGCCCGATGCCCTCGGGGCGATGATTCGCCTTCAGGAATGGTCCAGCGCGCGACGGGCGCGTGGTGGCGCCGCCATCAAAATCCGTGTTGTCAAGGGCGCAAACCTGCCGATGGAACGCGTCGACGCCGAAATCCACGGCTGGGCCCTCGCTACGGTCAACTCGAAGCAGGACGCCGACACCAACTACAAGCGCGTTCTCAACTACGCGTTTACCCCGGGGCGAATTGCGAACATCAAGATCGGTGTCGCCGGCCACAACCTGTTCGACATCGCGTTCGCTTGGGCACTCGCTGGTCGTCGCGGTGTTCGAGACGGAATCGAATTCGAGATGCTCCTCGGAATGGCGGAAAGCCAGGCGGAGGCGGTTCGTGCGACCACCGGCAGCCTGTTGTTGTACACGCCCGTGGTGCATCCAGCGGAGTTCGATGTCGCTATCGCGTACCTCATCCGCCGTCTCGACGAAGGTGCGAACGAAGACAACTTCATGTCCGCGGTGTTCTTCCTCACAGAAAACGAATATTTCACGCGGGAGACGGACCGCTTCACTGCGTCGGTTCGCGCTCTCGATGACACCGTCCCTGCGCCACACCGCACGGCCAACCGCCATCACGTCGACTGGCATCACTTCGACAACGCGTCCGACACCGACCCGGCGGTTGCCTCGAACCGCGAATGGGGATCGGCGATCATCGAACGCGCCAAGAACTCGACCGTCGGAGTACAGGAACTTGCGGACGCCCAGGTGCGCACCGCCGACGAACTCGAGTCGGTCATCGCCGCCGCCGTCGAGGGTGGCCGCGCGTGGGGCCAACGATCTGCCGAAGAGCGGGCTCACATCCTGCGAACGGTTGCCAACACACTCGAAGAACACCGCGGTGAACTCATCGAAGTCGCGATGGCGGAAACAGGCAAGACGATTGAACAGGCCGACCCCGAGATTTCCGAGGCGATCGACTTCGCGCGTTACTACGCCGAACGAATCTTCGAACTTGACGGAATGGACGGCGCCCAGTTCCACTCGGTCGACGTCACCGCGGTGACTCCCCCGTGGAACTTCCCCATCGCCATCCCGGCGGGGTCGGCACTTGCCGCACTCGCAGCAGGAAGCGCCGTCATCTTTAAGCCTGCCGTCCAGGCGGGCAAGTGCGGCGCATTCCTCGCGCGACTCATGTGGGACGCCGGCGTTCCGCGCGACGCCTTGTTCTCAATTCAGATTTCCGAGAACGACCTGGGTCGCCAGTTGATTTCGGACGAACGAGTCAACCAGGTAGTGCTGACCGGTGGGTTCGAAACCGCGTCGCTATTCCGTGAGTTCCGACCCGAACTTCACCTGCTGGCGGAAACCAGTGGCAAGAACGCTATCGTCGTCACCGAATCGGCCGACCTCGACCTTGCCGCAAAGGACCTCGCCTACTCGGCGTTCGGTCACGCCGGTCAGAAATGTTCGGCCGCGTCCCTCGGCATCCTCGTCGGTGGAGTCGCCGACTCGGAGCGCTTCCGTCGCCAACTCGTCGACGCGGTCGCCGCGATGGTGGTCGACTTCCCGACCAATCCCGAGTCGCGCATCGGGCCGGTAATCGAACCCGCACAGGGCAAGTTGCTCGATGCGTTGACCACGCTGAACCCCGGCGAAAAGTGGCTGCTGGAACCGCGCAAGCTGGACGCGAGCGGTCGGCTGTGGAGCCCCGGAATTCGCACCGGCGTCAAGCGTCGTTCGTCGACGCATCTCGTCGAATTCTTTGGCCCCCACCTCTCGCTGATGGAAGCGCGTGACCTGGAGCACGCGGTTCGCATCCAAAACGAAGTCGATTACGGGTTGACCGCGGGAATCCATTCGTTGAACCCGCGCGAAGTCACGTATTGGCTCAACCACGTTGAAGCCGGCAACCTTTACATCAACCGCGGAATCACCGGTGCGATCGTGCGACGTCAACCGTTCGGCGGTTGGAAGAAGTCGGCGATTGGGCCGGGAACGAAGGCGGGCGGACCGAACTACCTTTTGGGACTTGGTCGCTGGACTCGTCGCGAAGCGGCCGCCGCCCCCGCCGGTCTCGACACGACAGTCAAGGACCTACTTCTCGTCGCCCAAGGACGTTTGTCTCACGAAGACATGGACGCCCTGTACCGCGCCGCCATCAGCGACGAGACGGCGATGACCGAGCACTTCGGTTCCCTTCACGACGACTCCGCGCTCGAATCGGAAGTCAACGTCCTGCGATACCGTCCGTCCGGGTGCGTGTTGTACCTCGGCCCTGAAGCAACCCCGTTCGAGTGGTGGCGTGCGCTCATCGCGTGGGTTCGCACCCCCGACAACGCGGTTGCCTACGCGGCGGAGATTCCAGTCGGGCTCAACTCAACGCTGGCACTTCACAACAAGGGACTGTTCAAGATGGGCGAGGCGAACCTTTTCGCTGAAATCCAGCACGGACACGACCCGCGCGTTCGACTCGTCGGAGTCTCGGACGAGTTCCGTCGCGCCAACGGTAAGGGGGCGGTCACACTGTCGATGTACGACCACGAGGTCACCGAATCCGGCCGCATCGAACTGTTGCCGTACTTCCGCGAACAAGCTGTGTCGATTACCGCACACCGCTTCGGAAATCCGGTGCAGTGGGTCCGCGACTTGGCCCTCGGATAGCGTCCGTGCCGCTGGATAGGCTTTGACTGTGAAAAAACCTGACGTGTTGGGCGTGGACCGCCGGATTGTGTGGCTGGACTGCGAGATGACGGGCCTGCGTATCGGCGCGGACGAATCGGAACGCCCCGACGACGAAATTTGTGAAATCGGCGTCATTGTCACCGACGGAAACCTCGTTCCTTTCGACAACGGCATGACCGTCGTTATCAAGCCGTCCGATGAAACGCTCGCACTCATGAATTCATACGTTCGGTCGATGCACACCGCCAGCGGACTTCTGAAGGAAATCCCCACCGGCGTCAGTGTCAGCGAAGCCGAAAAGCAGGTCATGGAATACGTGCTGCAGCACGTGCCCGAGGCGGGCACCGCCCAAATCGGTGGCAACACCATTCACATGGATCGCCGATTCCTCGCTAAGTACATGCCGACACTCGACAACCACCTGCACTACCGTTCGGTCGATGCGTCCACAATCAAGGAACTCGTGATGCGATGGTTCCCCGACGTGTTCGCCGCATTGCCGGACAAAAACGGAAATCACAGAGCGCTTGCGGACGCCATTGAGTCGATTCGCGAACTCGATTTTTATCGGACCGTGCTGTTCAACATTGACCCTGTCAGCGGTGACGATCTCGACTCAGCTAAAGCGGTGGTGACGGAGAAGTGGAAGAAGTATCTGTCGTAAGATAGTAGACGTTGCGTTTCACGCACATGGTGGCTATAGCTCAGTTGGTAGAGCGTCTGGTTGTGGTCCTGAAGGTCGCGGGTTCGAGCCCCGTTAGTCACCCCACACACTGTTCAACGGTCAGGAATTGACCGTCACCGTCGACGTTTCGATCGGGTCGTTCTCAGCAATGTGCTGTGCGACCTGGGCATCCCACACGTCTCGGTGTTCCTCAAATAAATCCCCGTCACGATTCGCGAGTCGCACTCGGCGGGATTCCTCAGAGCATTCCACCCACACATTGACATCCGCCAGTGCACGCGACTCGGGCGTGCTGATCCCGCACCCCTCAACGATGAGGACCTCGGCGGGTGGAACAATGACATCAATTCCGGGTGTTGAACGCTCCCAATTCCACCGGCGCACGCGACCGGCACGCC
>JBEGTE010000067.1:0-5253 GCA_041179605.1 Actinomycetota bacterium
CTCCGCCGTCGCGGCCGCACGCGCCGCGTTCATCGCGGGGTTCACCGCGACCAGCAACCTCGAAGCCGGGCGACTGTGGGGGATCCCGACCCGCGGCACCGCGGCGCACTCGTTCACTCTTGTTCACGATTCGGAAGAGGACGCCTTCCGAGCACAGGTCGCTGCGCTCGGAACGGGAACCACACTTCTCGTCGACACGTACGACGTTCACACAGCGGTGGAGACGGCCGTTCGCGTTGCCGGCCCGGAACTCGGCGCGGTTCGACTCGATTCCGGTGACCTGCCGAGTTTTGTTCGCGAGGTTCGCGCGCAACTGGATTCGCTCGGCGCGACGAAGACGAAAATCGTCGTCACCAACGACCTCAACGAGAACACCATCGCGGCGTTGCGTGGAACCCCGACCGACGTGTTCGGGGTCGGAACGTCGGTCGTCACGGGGTCGGGCTACCCCGCGGCGGGACTGGTTTACAAACTCGTCGAACACGTCAACGACGACGGCGAGTGGGTGTCGGTCGCCAAGCGCTCGCCCGAAAAGTCGAACCCCGCCGGCCGCAAGTCGGCGTTCCGCAGCGCGACCGAGGAAATCGTGGTCGTGGGCGAGACGGATCAGAGCGGCTCGGCTCGAGCCCTCGAGGTCGACTTCATCGTCGACGGTGTCATCAACGACGAATGGTGTGGCGCGGATGCTGTCTCTAATGCTCGCGACTTCCACCGCCAGGTGCGCTCCGAACTGTCCGAGGCGGCCCTTCGCCTGTCGCCCGGCGACCCCGCACTTCCCACTGTCATTCGCTGACATCGCTAGGCTGAAACCGTGAATCGTGACGCGGCAATTGGCATCATCGACAGCGGTGTCGGTGGATTGACCGTCGCCCGCGCGGTCATCGACCAGTTGCCGAACGAATCGATTCGTTACATCGGTGACACAGCGAATGGGCCGTACGGACCGCTTCCCATCTCGAATGTTCGCGAACACGCGCTGACACTTCTGGACGAACTCGCCGATCAGGGAGTCAAGCTGCTCGTCATCGCGTGCAACACCGCGTCGGCGGCGATGTTCCGTGACGCCAAAGAGCGATACACGGAACGCCGCGGAATTCCCGTTGTTGAAGTCATCCAGCCAGCCGTCCGTACCGCAGTCCAGCGAACGCGATCGAAGAAGATTGGTGTCATCGGAACTGTCGGCACCATCAAGTCGGGCGCATACCAAGATTCGTTTGTTGCCGACCCCGACATTCAGGTCACCTCGGTCGCGTGCCCGCGTTTCGTCGAATTCGTCGAGGCTGGCGTGACGAGCGGCGCCGAATTGTTCGACGTCGCCAACGAATACCTTCAACCTCTCAAGGATGCAAAGGTCGACACTCTGGTTCTTGGATGCACGCACTATCCGATGCTGTCCGCGGCAATCCAATACGTGATGGGACCCAGTGTGACGCTGGTGTCGAGCGCCGAAGCCACGGCGTTCGAGGTGTACCAGACGCTGCTCACGCACGACCTGCTGCGCACGTCGACGACTCCGCCGACCCACTCGTTCGAAACGACGGGGGACGACACCGAAAAGTTCCGCACCCTCGCTCACCGATTCCTGGGGCTCGAAATCGGACGCGTCGAATCTTTCCCGACCGGCGCAATCACTCTTCCCGCACTCGACACAGAGGAATAAACACATGGCACGCATCGACGGTCGCACCAACGACGAACTTCGCCCCATCACCATCGAACGCGGATGGTCGGCTCAGGCCGAGGGGTCCGCGCTCATCTCGTTCGGCAATACCAAGGTGCTGTGCACCGCGTCGTTCACGAACGGCGTCCCGCGCTGGATGACGGGAACGGGCAAAGGCTGGGTCACCGCCGAATACGCGATGCTTCCGCGCGCAACGAACTCACGCAACGACCGTGAATCCGTCAAGGGCAAGATCGGCGGTCGTACCCACGAGATCTCGCGACTCATCGGACGCAGCCTGCGTGCGGTCGTCGACATCAAGGCTCTCGGCGAGAACACCATCGTCATCGACTGTGATGTTCTTCAGGCGGACGGTGGAACGCGCACCGCAGCGATCACCGGTGCGTACGTCGCACTTCACGACGCCATCGAGTGGGGCCGCGAGAAGGGCTTCATCGGCAAGAACGCGAAGGCGCTCATCGACTCGGTCGCCGCGGTGTCCGTCGGAATCATCGACGGCGAGCCGATGCTCGACCTCCAGTACACCGAGGACGTCCGTGCGGAAACCGACATGAACGTCGTCGCCACGGGCAAGGGACTGTTCGTCGAGGTTCAGGGGACTGCCGAGGGCGCTCCGTTCGACAAGGCGGAACTGGACCGACTGCTCGAAATCGCGACGACAGGAATCGCGCGTTTGACCGAAATCCAGGCGGCAACAATTGCCGTCGACCGCGCATGACCGACGCAGACATTCAGCCCGAAACCGATTCGATCGACATCGTCGACGAACCGGAGGTGGCGCCGACCGTCATCATCGTGGCGACCCATAACGAACATAAAATCGGCGAAATTGCCCGCACGTTGATTCCACTTCTCGGAAAGCCCGTCGAACTGCGACCCACCTCGGGCAAAGCTCCCAAAGAAGACGGAAAGACGTTCGAAGAGAACGCGCTCATCAAGGCGCGCGCGGCATTCGCCGAGACGGGGTTGCCTGCCATTGCTGATGACTCGGGCATTTGCGTCGACGCCCTGGACGGTGCGCCGGGAATTCGGTCCGCCCGATACACCGCGGCGGGAACGGACGAAGCGAACCGCAACGCTCTGGTCGAGGCGCTCAAGGGTGAAAAGAATCGCGCCGCGAAGTTCGTCTGTGCGGTCGCGTTTGTTACCGCAGACGGCGAGCGCGTCGAAGTCGGCGAATGGCATGGGAAGGTTCGTCCAGCGGCAAAGGGTGCCGGCGGATTCGGGTACGACCCGATCTTCGCCCCCGACGGAGTCCCGGGAACCGCCGCGGAACTGTCACCGACCGAGAAGGCCGCACTGTCTCACCGTGCGCGCGCTCTCGGCCAGATTGCGCCCGCCATCAACCGATTTCTGGACGCACGGGCGGTCTAATGCCCAAATCCATTGGCCGCTCACCGCTCGTCTCGTTGCTGGGACCGGCGATGGTGGCGGGTGTTGCCTACCTCGACCCCGGAAACGTCGCGTCAAACATCACGGCCGGGTCGACGTACGGGTTTTTGCTGGTGTGGGTCGCAGTTCTCGCAAACTTGATCGCGTGGATGGTCCAGTTCTTGTCTGCGCGCCTCGGGATCGTCACGGGGCTGAGCCTGCCCGAAGTCATGGGTCAACGAATCACGTCACGCCGTTGGCGATTCGCCTATTGGATTCAGGGTGAACTCGTCGCGATGGCGACGGATGTTGCCGAGGTCGTCGGTGGCGCAATCGCACTGCACCTGCTGTTCGGACTTCCGCTGTGGATGGGTGGAATTCTCGTCGGGATCATCGCCCTCGTCTTGTTGGGGATTCAGTCCCGCTTCGGTCCCAAACCGTTCGAGCGCGTCATTGTCCTGTTCATTCTCGTGATTGTTGTTGGCTTCGGTGCGAGCCTGCTGGTTCACCCCGTCAATGGCCTGGACGTTTTGGCCGGGCTTGTTCCGCGATTCGACGGAGCCGGTTCAGTCCTGTTGGCGACTGCGATCCTCGGCGCAACGGTGATGCCGCACGCGATTTACGCTCATTCGGCTTTGTCCCGTGAACGCTTTGGTGAGGTGAAGAATGAAGACATTCCGCGATTACTTGCGGCGACTCGCATCGATGTGACCACCGCGCTCGCAATCGCCGGCGCGGTCAACATCACCCTGATCGTCGTCGGCGGTGCTGTGCTGTCCGCACACCCCGAGTCCGCAACTCTTGAGGGTGCGTTCTCGGCGCTGGGTGAGACGCTGGGCACGACCATCGCCGTCCTGTTTGCGGTCGGTCTTCTCGCGTCCTCACTCGCATCGACGGCGGTCGGTGCTTACGCAGGCGCGGAAATCATGTCGGGATTGACGGACTTCCACGTTCACCCGATGATTCGGCGGGCAATCACCATCGTCCCCGCGGTTGCCTTGTTGGCGGCCGGATTCGAGCCGACGACCGCGCTCATCGTGTCGCAGGTTGTCCTCAGTTTCGGAATCCCGTTCGCACTCATCCCGCTAATCGTCGTCACAACCAGTCGCCGGTTGATGGGCGAATATCGTGCAGGTTCGACTCTTCGCGCGTTTGCGACGGCCGCGGCCGTGTTGGTGGTCATCATCAACGGCGGGCTGATCGCCCTAACTCTTGGCGCCTGATTCCTTCGCGATTGTTCGACGCTCTTTGAGCCAGTGCAGGCCCACCGACAGAATCGAAACGCCGACGACGCCGAGAAGGACGATGTCGATGTATTCGGTGACGAGTTCGGCGACGCCGGGGATGTGTGCGATTCCCCAGCCGAAGAACGGCAAGAACCCCGCCCACAGCAACGAGCCGAGCGCGTTGTAGAACGTGAACGTGCGTCGGTTCATTCGCCCGATTCCCGCGGCGACGGGGAGTAGCGTGCGGATGATTGGAACGTACTGTCCGATGGTCAACGACAAAGGTCCCCAACGGTGGAAGAAAGCTTCGGTGCGGTCAACCGAGTGCTTGGACAGCAAGCCCTTCTCGGACCGGGTGAAGACGGCGGGACCGCCGACCTTGCCGATCTGGTAACCGGTCTGGTTGCCGATGATGGAGGCGGCCATGATGACGAGAGAGACGAGCCAAATTGGCTGGTGAATGGTGCCCTGGAACACGAGAACTCCGGTGATGACCAACAGTGTGTCGCCCGGAAGTAGGAACCCGATGAGGAGTCCCGTCTCGATGAACACGATCGCGGCGACGACGAGCAGAGCCCACGCCCCGGCCCCTTCGACAATTGCCTGAGGGTCAAAAAGCCCTGCTGCCTCGATCATGTGCTCCCTTTCTTTGGTGCGGGTGGAGGGACTCGAACCCACACGCCGAAGCACAGGAACCTAAATCCTGCGTGTCTGCCAATTTCACCACACCCGCTTGTTCCCTCAGTGTATCGGGAGCGGTTTAAGGCGTAGAGTGAAATCGTTCGTAAACAAAGGATTTGTGGGCGAGTACGTCCCCACAAATCAGGAATGTGCGCATGGCGACGTCGCCCGCGTGAAAGGAAGTGAACGATGCGTTCGGAAGCGGAACTTCTGGCATCTGTCCCCACCAAGTTGTTCATCGGCGGTGAATGGGTTGATGCTGAGGGCGGCAAGACTCTCACCGTCAGCGACCCC
>JBEGTE010000068.1:0-5203 GCA_041179605.1 Actinomycetota bacterium
GAACAGTTCGACGGCGCGACGTGACGACAACGAAATAGGCGTCTGAGGTCCGATTTCGGGAACGAGGTAGTGGTAGTTCGTGTCGAACCACTTCGTCATCTCGAGTGGCTGGTTTTCGGCATCTCCGCGGGCAATCGCGAAGTACGCGTCCACATCAAGCGAACCGTCCGCGGCACGACGTGATTCAAATCGGTGCGGGATTGCGCCAAGCATCAAGGTCGTATCCGCCATGTGGTCGTAGTACGAGGCATCCGACGGTATTGACGAATCTGACTTTCCAAGCCCAAGATCGACGAGGTGGCGACGGTTTACCGCCCGCAGCTCCGCCGCTCCGCCTTCAAATGCGGCACGATCAATCGCACCTTTCCAGTAAGACTCCAGCAGTCTCTTGAGTTCGCGGTGCGCCCCGATGCGGGGGTATCCAGCGATTGTCCCGGTCGGGAACGGAGTCGAATTCGATGCGGTCACTGTGTTTTTCTCCTTGGTGGTGGTTACCGAAGCCCGGCGCCGCGAACGACGTCCAGCACGGTGTCATGCCGATTAAAAGCGTAGAGGTGAATTGCGGGCGCTCCACCCTGGACAAGTTGCGTGACGAGGTCGACGGCGTAGTCGACACCGACGCGAACGCGACCCTCCGCGTCAGGCTCAACCTGAAGCGCAATTGATAATTCGGACGGTTCCCTCTCCCCCGACAACTCGACGACGCGCATCAATCGCGAATGCGAGGTGATTGGCATGATGCCGGGGATGATCGGGATGCCGACGCCGGCCTCTTTCGCCTTACTGACGAAGCGGAAGTAGTCGTCGGCGTGGAAGAACAGCTGCGTCAAGGCAAAGTCGGCACCGGCGGCTTGCTTGGCAAGAAGCGAATCGATGTCGCGACGCGTCGAACCCGAATCGGGGTGACCGTTCGGGAACGCGGCAACCGCGATCGTCACTCGGCCGGGCGTCGGGTCAAGAATTCGTCCACGGTCGCTGCCCGGCGCAAACGATTCGGTCCATGGAACCCGCTCCGACTGGACATTGGCGATCAGTTGCACCAATTCCGAAGCGGACTTGATGTCGTTGATGAAGTCGGCAACATGTTCTTCATCGGTTGGCGCATCGCCTCGGAGTGCGAGGAACGAGGTGATTCCCGCCTCGAGAAATTCGCGAACGATGGCAGCGGCTTCTGCGTGTGTCGTCCCCACACACGTCAGATGGGCGAGGGCTTCGACGTGCGTGTGCTCCTTGATGAACTTCAGGACATCGAGCGAACTGCGGCGGTTCGAACCACCCGCACCGAAGGTGACCGAAATGAATTGCGGGTCGACGGTTGCGAGTTCCTTAATGGTGGTGACAAGGCTTCCGGCAGCGGCGAGGTCGCGTGGCGGGTACACCTCGAACGACACCGGAATGGCGTTCGGTTGCACAGCACTAGTCACGGAGATACTCCTCGGGAGCCCCCGCACAGAGGCTCACGGGAGAAGTCGACGTTGAAGTGCCAGTTTATCGAATCGCGCGAGGAGAACGGTTACGCCGTTGCCCAGCGACCGAGTCGTGGTGGCTTCACGATGTAGGAGAAAACGGCCGCAACCGCGCACAACACTGCGCCGCCAATCCACGCGTAGGCGTAGTCGCCGAACTGGTCTCGGACGACACCGGCAGCAGTTGCTGCAACCGCGGCGCCGACCTGGTGTGACGCGAACACCCATCCGAATACGATTCCAGCGCGGTCGCCGAAGTACTCGCGGCACAGCGCGACCGTCGGCGGAACCGTTGCCACCCAGTCGAGCCCGTACACGACGACGAATATCACGATCGAGGGGTGAATTTCGTCAGACAGCAACAGCGGCAGGAACGCGAGGCCGACACCGCGAAATGCGTAGTAACCGGTCAACAAATATCGCGGATTGATGCGGTCCGTCAACCACCCCGACGCAACGGTTCCGACGATGTCAAACACGCCGACAACGGCGAGCAGGCCCGCGGCGACCGTCAGCGACATGCCGTGGTCATGGGCGGATGGGATGAAATGAACACCAACGAGTCCGTTGGTTGTCGCACCGCAGATGAAAAACGCTGCCGCGAGCGCCCAGAAACTTCCAGTCTTCGACGCATCGCGAAGTCCCGTGATGGCTCGCATCACTGCGCCCGTGTGCCGAACACGCGGCGGCGTCGTGCCCGGTTCTGCTCCGTACGCATCGACTCCGATGTCACCGGGGTGATTTCGGATGAAGAAGTACACCAACGGGACTACGGCGAGCGCGATGAACGCGATGAGGACGGACGCCTCACGCCACCCCGTCGATTCCGCGAGGGCCGCCACAAACGGAAGAAACACCAATTGGCCTGTCGCACTTCCGGCCGACAGGATTCCCGTGACGAGCCCCCTACGCTTCACGAACCACGTATTTGAAATTTCGGCGGCGAATACCAACGCCATTGAGCCGGAGCCCAACCCGATGAGTAGCCCCCAGGTGATGTACAGCAACGACTGGTCCGTGATGAACACCGTGAAACCCGAACCTGCCGCGATGAGGACGAGTGCGACCATCGTGACGACTCGAACGCCGAATCGGCCGATGAGCGCGGCTGCGAAGGGCGCCGTGAGTCCGTACAGGAGGATATTGAGACTCACCGCTGTCGACATTGTCGAAATCGGCCACCCGAACTCGTCGTTGAGGGGGATCATGAGCGCACCGGGTGCTGCCCGGAAGCCCGCGGCTCCCATCAACGCGATGAACGCTACCGCCGCCACCAACCACGCCGGGTGAACGCGGCGGCGAGGCAATGAGGTCACAATCAGTCCTTGGGGCGTGGGAAGAACGGGCGTGCGATTCCGCCCATCTTTTCCAAGACTCTCACAACCTGGTGACTGTATCCATACTCGTTGTCGTACCAGACATAGACGACGGCGTGATTGCCGCTCGTGATGGTGGCAAGGCCATCAACGATTCCGGCGCGCCTCGAGCCAAGGAAATCGGTCGAGACGACTTCGGCTGATTCGATGTAGTCGATTTGGTGGCGTAGTCGCGAGTTAAGGGCGATGTTGCGCAGGTACGCGTTGAGTTCATCCTTGGTGACCTCACGGTCGAGTGTGAGGTTGAGAATTGCCATCGACACGTCCGGCGTAGGAACGCGAATCGCGTTTCCGGTTAATTTCCCGGCGAGTTCCGGCAACGCCTTCGCGACAGCGCTGGCCGCCCCCGTTTCGGCGATGACCATGTTGAGTACCGCCGAACGGCCTCGACGATTCCCGCTGTGAAAGTTGTCGATGAGGTTCTGGTCGTTGGTGAACGAGTGCACCGTCTCGACGTGACCGTACTGAACGCCGTATTCGTCGTTGAGCACCTTGAGGACGGGGGTGATCGCGTTCGTCGTGCAGGACGCCGCGGTCACGATTCGGTCGTCATCCGTGATGGCCTTGTGGTTGATGCCGTAGACGACGTTCTTCAGTGCGCCCTTTCCGGGGGCCGTGAGCAACACTCGGGCGACACCGGTCGATTCGAGGTGCTGCGACAACCCAGCTTCGTCTCGCCACTTTCCGGTGTTGTCGACGACGATGGCGTTCGAGATTCCGTGGGCGGTGTAGTCAATCGTGGACGGGCTGTCCGCATAGATGACCTGGATCTCGGTGCCGTTGGCAACGATGACATTGCGCGTTTCGTCCACGGTGATCGAACCGTTGAACGGTCCGTGAACCGAGTCGCGTCGAAGAAGACTTGCACGCTTGACGAGATCCGTGTCGCCTCCCTTGCGGACGACGATTGCACGCAGTCGAAGCCCCTGAATGTCCGACGCGCGAGCAAGCAGGATGCGGGCGACAAGGCGGCCGATGCGACCGAAACCGTAGAGAACAACATCGCGGCCCTCGCCGGCACCGGTCGGCTTCTGATTGGCAATGGCGGCGAGCTCTGTGGACACCCATTCACTCAGATCAGTCGCGCCACTCGCCCGGAATGTGGCGTGAAGTCTCGCGACGTCGATGGAAGCCGGACCGGGGTTGAGTCTCGTGAGCACGTCAAGCATTTTGGCCGTGTCATCGATGGGCAGTTCCGCGCCTTCGACGTGGCGAGCAAATCGGTGGATGCGGACGATGTCAATCGGGGAAATGTTGAGCAGACTGCGACCATGAACCGACAGCACCACCCCGTGTTCACGGTACAAACGACCGATGACGGGAACGAGCTCCTCGGCGATGGACTCTTTCGACGACCAATCGACGGAGTCGGGCTCTGGGGTTGTGTTCGTCATTGAACGACCTTTCGCAATTTTGCGGACGACCCAATCGTATCGGTCAACGTCGTTCGGATACGAACAAAATCGCGATGCCCTACACTGGAACTCTGCGCATATTTTTACGATGCGTGCGTCGAATAACGCATCCCTCACCGGCCATGTCGGTTGACATCTTTTCTTCGGCGAACGTTCGTGCCGACCGGCATGTTCGCCCTCTCGATTGAGCCCGCATTATCGCGCGCTTATTCACCAGCATGAAACAGGAATTACTGTGACTACACCCACCTTTGGCACGCTTGGAGTGCCCACCGCCCTCGTCGCTGCCCTCACGGCGGACGGTAAAGAGACCCCGTTCCCCATTCAGGTCGACACGCTTCCCGACACGCTCGCGGGACGAGACGTTCTCGGACGGGGAAAGACTGGTTCAGGAAAGACGCTGGCGTTCTCAATCCCGATGGTCGTTCGAATCGCGAAACAGGTCGGAGCCGCAAAGCAGTCCGGCCGTCCGGTTGGGCTAATCCTCGCGCCCACGCGCGAACTGGCAACTCAAATTACGGCGACGCTGGAGCCGCTTGCAGCGGTCTATCGAATGCGAACGATGACGATCTTCGGTGGCGTTTCTCAGAACAAGCAAGTCGAGACGCTCAAACGCGGAGTCGACATCGTCGTCGCCACCCCTGGGCGACTCGAGGACCTGATGAAGCAGGGTCACATTCACCTCGACGCGGTACAGATAACGGTTCTTGATGAAGCCGACCACATGGCCGACCTCGGGTTTTTGCCCGGCGTGACGCGCATCCTCAACGCCACCCCGCGTGGCGGTCAACGACTGCTGTTCAGCGCGACGCTCGACAACGGTGTCGACAAACTCGTGGCGAAATTCCTCCACAACGAGGTCCTGCACTCGGTCGACGAGGCGCACTCCCCCGTCGTCGACATGACACACCACGTGTTCGAGGTCGCGGACGCGGGAGTCAAGAAA
>JBEGTE010000069.1:0-5199 GCA_041179605.1 Actinomycetota bacterium
ACGAGCAGCAGTTCGCTCGACGACACGTGGCGAAGTCGGTGCTGTCACCAGCAACGGGCGGATGATTCGGTTCTCCCCCGTAGACCTGCCCGGCGGGTCGGATTCCATCTCTTTCGCGTCGGGCTCGAAGGTCAACGATTATGTGGTTGGACTGCAGCCCAAGGAAACCGTCCTCACAATCGTAGCTCTCGACGGTCAGCCGTTGGCTCTCGGAACTGCTCGCGGAGTCATCAAGCGCGTTGACACGACCGGACTCCCCTCAAAGCCCGAGTTCTCCATCATCAACCTGGACGACGGTGACCGCGTTGTCGGTGCGACGGTTGCCCCCGACGGTGGCGACGCGGTGTTTGTGACGTCAGGCACTCAAGTACTGCACTTCCCGATCTCCGGAGTTCGAGCGCAGGGAGTCGGCGCTGCGGGCGTCGCGGGAATCAACCTCTCGGACGGCGACCAGGTGGCTTTCTTTGGCGTGGCAACCCCCGACACCGCACAAGTCGTGACCGTCACGGCCGCCGAAGCAACGTTGACGGGGGCCGACCCCGGTCGCGCAAAGGTGACTCCGCTCAGCGAATTCCCCGCCAAGGGTCGCGCGACGGGTGGCGTGCGCGGACATTCTCTGCTCAAAGGTGAGGTCGGTCTGGCGCTTGCGTGGGTCGGTGACGAACCACGAGCGTCTGCCGTAGACGGAACCGCTCGCGACCTGCCGACAGAACCCGGCAAACGTGACGGCAGCGGAACCGCACTCACCGACGCCGTGACGGTCGTCGGAACCAGGCTTCGCTGAATCTATCTAGGCGTCGATGCGGTCGCGCTCGAGCGACTGACCGCTGTCAATGATGAATTCGCGTCGAGGGGCGACCTCGTTGCCCATGAGTAGTTCGAACACGGTGGATGCCTCTTCGGCGTCGTGGAGTCGCACGCGGCGCAACGTTCGGTGGGCGACGTTCATCGTCGTGTCCGCAAGCTGGTCAGCGTCCATCTCCCCGAGTCCCTTGTAGCGCTGGATGGGCTCCTGCCACTTCTTCCCCGCCTTGCGCAGCTCGTCCAACTTGGCGTGCATCTCGCCCTCGGAGTAGGTGTAGATGATGTCGTTGGGCTTTGAGCCGGGATTCATCACGATGATTCTGTGAAGTGGTGGCACAGCCGCGTAAACACGACCCGCCTCAACGAGAGGCCGCATGTATTTGAACAACAGTGTGAGGAGCAGCGTGCGAATGTGAGCGCCGTCGACGTCGGCGTCGCTCATGATGATGACCTTGCCGTACCGAGCGGTGTCGAGGTCGAACGTGCGACCGGAGCCAGCGCCGATGACCTGAATAATCGACGCACATTCGGTGTTCGACAGCATGTCCGAGATCGACGCCTTCTGAACGTTGAGGATTTTGCCTCGAATCGGAAGCAACGCTTGAAACTCTGAGTCACGGGCAAGCTTCGCGGTACCGAGCGCAGAGTCACCCTCGACAATGAACAGTTCCGACTGTGCTACATCGTCGCTTCGACAATCGACGAGTTTTGCGGGAAGCGTCGACGATTCGAGTGCGTTCTTACGACGCTGTGTTTCCTTGTGTGCGCGTGCCGAGATACGCGACTTCATCTCCGCAACGACCTTGTCGAGCACAAGACCGGTCTGCGCTTTGTCGTCACGCTTGCTCGACGCGAATCGTTCTTCCAGCGTCTTTTGGACAACCTGTGCGACAACGTTACGAACTGCTGGAGTGCCGAGGATTTCCTTGGTTTGGCCCTCAAACTGTGGCTCGGCGACGCGGACCGTCACAACTGCGGTCAAGCCGGTGAGGATGTCATCTTTCTCGACCTTGTCGGTTCCGACCTTGAGTCGGCGCGAATTCTTGTCAACCTCGGAACGGATGACCTTCATCAACGCCTGTTCGAAACCGGTGACGTGCGTACCACCCTTCGGCGTCGCGATGATGTTGACAAAAGACTTCTGTACGGTGTCATAACCCGTACCCCAGCGCAGTGCGATGTCGACAGAACAGTTTCGTTCGACTTCGGTTGAGACCATATGTCCCTGATCGTCGAGCACCGGCACGGTTTCCGTGAAGGTACCCTCACCGGCGAGGCGCCACGTGCTCGTGAGAGGCGCATCGGGTGCGAGGAATTCGGTGAATTCCGAGATTCCTCCAGAAAACGCGAACTCGTCGTGGACGGTGTTGCCGCCACGTTGATCGGTGACGGCGAGTTTGAGCCCGGGGACGAGGAACGCCGTCTGACGTGCACGAGCGGCGAGACCTTCCTTGTCGATAGTCGACGACTTGACGAAGATTTCGGGGTCCGGCCACCAGCGGACGCGAGTACCCGTCTTTCCCTTGCCCGATTTGCCGGTGACCGTGAGTTCCGAGTTTTCGACGAACGGGGTGAACGGTGCACGCGGTGAGGGATCACCCGAGTCCGTGAAAGTTCCTGGCTCTCCGCGATGAAAAGACATGTGGTGAGTGCTGCCACCACGGTCAACCCAGACGTCAAGACGCTCGCTCAGGGCATTGACGACGGAAGCGCCGACGCCGTGAAGTCCACCCGAAGCGGTGTACGAGCCCGAACCAAACTTTCCACCGGCGTGCAGTTTCGTGAAGACTACCTCGACACCGGAGAGTCCGGTTCGGGGCTCGATGTCAACGGGGATTCCGCGACCGTTGTCCGCCACTTCGACCGACCCATCGTCATGGAGGGTGACCGAAATCTCAGAACCGAATCCTCCCAACGCTTCATCAACCGAGTTGTCGATGATCTCCCAGAGGCAGTGCATGAGTCCACGTTCGTCGGTCGACCCGATGTACATTCCGGGGCGCTTGCGCACGGCCTCAAGCCCCTCAAGGACGCTGAGGTGACGGGCGGAGTATTCGTTAGACACGCAAAAAGACCTTCGATTGAGTGGACGGAAACAGACTATGTGGTGGCGTGGTTCGTTCGTCGCAGGCACTCCGAGCCTGTGTAGAGGTTTTACGCCACGGGC
Source organism: Actinomycetota bacterium (assembly GCA_041179605.1). GTDB lineage: Bacteria > Actinomycetota > Actinomycetes > Actinomycetales > Microbacteriaceae > MWH-TA3. The sequence goes on from JBEGTE010000069.1 coordinate 2,972, forward strand.
GAAACGGTCATGAAATGGACACCGAACGTCCCTCCCGCGTGGTGGAATAGACGTGTTGGAAGGATGAACATGAACACCACGCAGTCACACGAAACCGAATCGACAGTCACTCCGGAACTTGATGCAACGGACCGTTGCGACTCGTGCGGATCGCAGGCTTATGTTCGAGTTCGACTGCAGTCGGGCGAATTGTTCTTCTGCGCACACCACGCTGACGAGGTCCGTGACGCACTGCAGCCAACCGCTCTGGAATGGCACGACGAAACCGATCGCCTTCGCGACGAACACGGTGCCTAACAACTCTCCCCGTCGACGGGTCGAGTTCTCGCGTTCCGCGCTGGACTCGAATCTTGCGGCTCTAGCAGCCTCGTCGATCGACGCGATCATCGATCTTCGGTGTGATGCTTATGGGCACGGTGCCGATTGGGTACGAGACGCCGCGGAGTCGCACGGTTTCGATTCCTTTCTCGCCGACGACGAGCCGTTCGCACCGATTCCGTCAGCGACCACCGCGATTTTCGGAATCAACGGTGGCGCACGGGTTGCCACTCTCTCCGCCGAAATCGTGGCCGTCAAGCACATCGCTGCGGGCGAACACGTGTCGTATGGGTACACCTGGACCGCGGATCGTTCCTCGCAACTCGGACTGGTATCGCTCGGCTTTGCCGATGGACTCCCCCGCGCCGGTTCAAACGTCGCGACGATGACGATCGAGGGACACCGAGTCCCTGTCGTCGGAAGAATCGCGATGGATCAGTGTGTCGTTGACATCACGGACCTGTCCGTCACTGTCGGTTCGACCGTGTCGCTCTGGGACAGTGTCGACTCCATTGCCGAGTGGTCAACCTGCGCACGCCGGGACCCGCTTTCCCTCGTGTCTGGGCTCTCGTGGCGTGTCGAACGGTCGTGGGTGTCATGACAACCGTCGCCTACATCGACCTTTCCGCGTTCGAGCACAACGTCGGAAAGATCGCGTCAGTCGTTGCGCCGGCTCAACTGTGGGTCGCCATCAAGTCAAACGCATATGGCCACGGCATGCTGGAGCTGGCCGACAACGCGATCAAGGCGGGAGCGAGCGGCCTGGCTGTCCTTGATGTTCCCGCCGCGCTGCGCCTGCGCTCCCACGGTATCGAATCAACCCTCTTCGCGTGGTTGCACGGAGCGGAAACCGATTTCGCGGCTGCCACGGCTGCCGGAGTCGACCTCGGAGTGTCGACCCTGGCGCAACTAGAGGCGATTGCCGCGACCGAGACTCGCGGACGGGTACATCTCAAAGTCGACACGGGCCTTCATCGAAACGGGTTTTCCATTGTGGATTGGGCGGCCGCGTGCCGCCGCGCGTTGGAACTGGAGGCGTCGGGAGCAATCACGGTCGTCGGTGTGTGGTCACATCTCGCCGACGCGGGGAACGACGCCGACGCCGCTGCGATTTCCGTCTTCGACTCGGCCGTTACCGTTGCTCGGGAAATCGGGCTGACGCCAGAAATCGTTCACATTGCCGCGAGCTCAGCCGCTCTTCGCAATCCAGCCGCCAGGCACGACGTCGTTCGCGTCGGCATTGCCGCTTACGGGATTTCTCCATTCGACGATGTGGACGGCGTGGGACTTGGTCTCAAGCCTGTCTTGACGCTGCGCACATCGACGACCGACTCACCGTTCGGTCCCGCCTTGACCAGTGGATGGAACGATGGAGTGCCGCAGGCACCTGCCGGAGCGGGAGCGTGGGTAGGCTCTGGCCGCATCTCTGTCGACACGATTGCGCCGCACTACGTTCTCCTTGGCTCACCAACCGACGCGATGGACGTGGATGTCATCGGTGGCGACGGTCCGTCCGCCGAGCAGTGGGCGCGGTGGACACACACCATCGGCGACGAAATCGTCACGTCCATCCCCGCGCACGTTCGTCGCGTATTCGTTCGCCCCTAGAGGCCGAGTCGGTCGCAAATCGCGTCGCGTGAGTTCGCAGCTGCGATGTCCGCGCGGCGAAACGCCTCGCCTCCGTCGGGCAATTCTGAACCGAGGACCCGGGTCAGCATCAGGTCGGCAATCGCAGGATTCATCGGCAAGTACGAGCCGTGTGAACTAGTGCCGATGAGAGTGCCGAATTCGACGCCGTCCGTCTGGCCTGGCGTGGTGTGGTTCTCGATCACGACATTGCTGATGTGAGCGGGAAGATCCGTTTCAAGGGCGTGTCCCGAATTGATGAAACCGGCGACCTGGTGTCCCTG
>JBEGTE010000070.1:0-5169 GCA_041179605.1 Actinomycetota bacterium
ATCGTCTTGAACAGCGTCGACTTTCCGACACCGTTCGGTCCGATGATTCCGACGATTCCGTTTCGCGGCAATGAGAACGACAGGTTGTCGATGAGGACGCGGTCGCCGAATCCCTTCTTCAGCTTTTCCGCTTCAAGGACGACGGCACCGAGGCGCGGTCCCGGCGGGATCTGAACTTCTTCAAAGTCCAGCTTGCGCGTGCGCTCGGCTTCGGCCGCCATCTCTTCGTATCGAGCGAGTCGCGCCTTTGACTTTGCTTGACGTCCCTTGGCGTTCGAGCGAACCCAGTCGAGTTCCTCGGCAAGTCTCTTCGCAAGCTTGGCGTCCTTCTTGCCGGCGACTTCGAGTCGTTCTGCCTTCTTCTCGAGGTAGGTCGAGTAGTTTCCCTCGTAGGGGTAGAGACGCCCGCGGTCGACCTCAGCAATCCACTGTGCAACGTGGTCAAGGAAGTAACGGTCGTGAGTGATCGCGATGACCGCACCGGGGTACTTGGATAGGTGCTGTTCGAGCCACAAAACTGATTCGGCGTCGAGGTGGTTGGTGGGCTCGTCGAGGAGCAGCAGGTCTGGCTTTTCGAGCAGCAATTTACACAGGGCGACTCGGCGCTTTTCACCACCCGACAAAACACCGATGTTCGCGTCCGACGGCGGGCATCGAAGAGCGTCCATCGCCTGCTCGAGCTGTGCGTCGAGGTCCCATGCGTCGGCGTGGTCGATGGCTTCTTGCAGCTCGCCCATCTCGGCGAGAAGTGCGTCGAAGTCGGCGTCGGGTTCGCTCATCTGCAACGAGATCGCGTTGAAGCGCTCGAGTTTGTTGTACATCTCGCGGACGCCGTCCTGAACGTTTTCGAGGACCGTGCGGGTTTCGTCGAGTTCGGGCTCCTGCATGAGGATTCCGACGGTGTACCCAGCAGACAGCGTCGCTTCACCGTTGGACGGGGTGTCCAGCCCCGCCATGATCTTGAGGATGGTGGACTTACCGGCACCGTTGGGCCCGACCATACCGATCTTGGCGCCGGGGTAGAACGACATGGTGACGTCGTCAAGAATGACCTTGTCGCCCACCGCTTTGCGGGCCTTGATCATGGTGTAAATAAACTCAGCCATCGCTGTTACCACTCAATCTTTCGAGTCTTGCCGACAAGGCAACCGCCACTCTTGAGCGCCGATTCGACGGCCGACGAGTAGCTCTTGTCCAACATGCGTTGTCCCATCAGGCACGAGTTCCCAAACTGCACAGTGACGATAACCGAATCGGCAGGGTTACCTGTTCCAGAAATCGAGGAGGTCAGTTGCATCGCCGCCTTGTTGAATCCAGCCTCGATCAGCGCCTTGACCATCAACCGCCCAGGGTCCTTCGCGTCGATCAGGACGGTGTGCCCAAGAACCCAGTCGAACAGCGGACGGTTGTCAACTGCAGTTCCCTCGGGGAAAAAATCGGGTTTTGGACCGAACGGGTCAACCGACACGGACGGAGTCGGTGTCGCGGAAGGGGTCTCAACCGCAGCATCCGGAGCACACCCACCAAGGGTGAGGGCGGAAACCGCGGCGATGGACGCCGCGATGATTCGAAACTGGTTCACTGGTCTCCCGAAAAGTCGACTGGGCAACCGTCCAATCCTATCCGCCCCACCCCGTGGCAGGTCACAAGGCTGGCACTGCCGCCTCGGAGTCGACGGGCTCAGGCGCGTCGCGGTGTGCATCAGCGGTGCCCGCCGTTCGCGTGAACGTCGCGGTGCCCCAGAACAGGTCGTGACCGATTGTTTCGGCTTCAACTTCGACGGTCGTGCCGGTGCGGTCATCGTTTTGCCAGTCACGAACGCGCAGTCGACCGGTCACGACGATACGGTCACCCTTCGACAAGGACGGAACCGAGTTGACTGCCAGCTGGCGGAATGCGGAAATCGTGTACCAGTTGGTCGACGCGTCGACCCATTTCTCTGCGACCTTGTCGAAACGGCGCTGCGACGACGCAAGACGGAAACTCGTGATCGGCAGCCCTTCCGCCGTCACGACGTGTCTCGGGGTTGTGGCGATCAACCCCGTGATGGTGATGTTGTCACTCATGTGTTCTCCTGTTCTCGAGTGGCGAGCGCCGGAGCCGAGTCGATTTCGGTCCGGCGCTCGGTACGAGAATGACGCGCGGCGACGATCCGCAGGCGTGGATTCACAAATCTGTGCACAACGCCCGTGTCGAGCGGGGTGTGCGCGACTAGACGTTGAGGTACTGGGCGAAGCTCGCGCGAACCTTGTTCACCTTGGGAACCGCAACCGCGAGGCAATAGCCTTGTGTCGGGTTTTTGGCAAAAAAGTCTTGGTGGTATTCCTCGGCGGGATAGAACACGGTGAAGTCGGTGATTTCAGTGACGAGTCCGCCGTCCCAGATTTCGTTGGCACGGTCGAACGCCGCCTCGAACATTTCACGCTGCGCAGCGTCCGTCGGGTACATCGCCGAACGGTACTGGGTCCCGACGTCGTCTCCCTGTCGGTTCAACTGACGAGGATCGTGCATCGTGAAGAACGCATCGAGAATCACCTCGGCGGGGATGATTGACTCGTCGAACGTCACTGCGACGGCCTCGGCATGACCCGTCGCGCCGGTGCACACAGCGTCGTACGTCGGGAATTCCGACGAGCCACCCGTGTATCCCGCAACCACTTCGGTTACGCCTCTCAGCACGCGATACGCCGCGTCGAGACACCAGAAACAACCGCCTGCAAGGTAGAACGTCGTCATGATGTCAGTTTAGACGCACCCGATACGCTGGGACCATGGAGTACGAAGCAGCACCCGACCGTTACGAACAGATTCCGTATCAACGGACTGGACGCAGTGGAATCCAACTTCCCCGCGTTTCCCTCGGGTTGTGGAACAACTTCGGCGACGACCGCGATCGTTCGGTTCAGCGCGACATCGTTTTGCGCGCCTTCGACATGGGTGTCACGCACATCGACCTCGCCAACAACTACGGCCCACCTCCCGGAGCAGCGGAGCGCGTGTTCGGCGAAATCCTCAAGTCCGACCTCGCGCCATACCGTGACGAACTCATCATCTCGTCGAAGGCTGGTTTCGACATGTGGGCCGGCCCCTACGGCGAGTGGGGTTCCCGCAAATACCTGCTCGCGTCTCTGGACCAAAGCCTCGCCCGGCTGGGATTGCCCTACGTCGACATCTTCTATTCCCACCGGTTCGACCCCGACACGCCCCTCGAAGAGACGATGGGTGCGCTGGCGACTGCGGTGAACTCGGGTCGCGCGCTGTACGCCGGAATTTCCAACTACGACGAGGAACAGACCCGCCAAGCCCACGCAATCCTTGCCGACATGGGTGTGCCACTCCTCATCCACCAACCGCGTTACAACTTCTTCGACCGACGACCCGAAGCGGGGCTGTTCGATGCTCTGGGCGAGCTCGGCGTCGGCGCAATCACGTATTCGCCACTTGCGCAGGGTCTCGCCACGACCCGCTACCTCGACGGAATCCCTGGCGATTCGCGCGTGCGCACGGCCAACTGGATCGACGAGTCAAAAATCACCGAACAGTACCGCGAGCACATCCGTGCGCTGGACTCGATTGCGAGCGCCCGCGGGCAGTCGCTTGCGCAAATGGCACTGACGTGGACACTGCGTCACCCCGCGGTCACCAGCACACTGATCGGCGCTAGTTCCGTCGCACAGTTGGACGATTCGTTGGCGGCAGCGACGGCCGAACCCCTGACAGATGCCGAGATTGCCGCGATCGAGCCGCACGCGATTCATCGACTCGTGGACAACTGGCTGTGAGTCGCGCGTCGAACACGACGATCGGGTACATCGCCTCGACCGTTGGCGCCTTGCTGTTTGGACTCAACGGTGTCGTCATCAAAATCATGATGGACGGAACCGGGCTGACCGGTTTTCAGGTGACACAGTTCCGTGTTGCCGGAGCGGCAGTCCTGATGGGCGTGACAATGCTCGTCATCGACCGTTCGTCACTGCGCCTTCGTCGTAGGCAAATCGTGCCAATTGTGTCGATGGGTGTCGCAGTGGCCAGCCTGCAGGCGACCTATGCCATCGCGGTGCACATTCTTCCCGTCGGAATCGCGCTGCTTCTGGAGTACACCGCAACACTGGCGGTCGCACTCATCGCATTTTTCGTGTTCAAAGAGCATGTGAAGGCACGAATCTGGGTGGCGATCGGATTGGTGTTGGCCGGCCTTGTTGTCGTCGCTGAAATTTGGAACACCACCCTCGACCCCATCGGTGTGCTGTGGGCGTTGTTGGCGTCGGCCAGCCTGACCGCGTATTTCATTCTTGGTGAACGTCAAACGGATGCGATGCACCCGATGGCCGTTGGTTTCTGGACGATGACGGTTGCGACGATCTTTTGGGCCTTTTTGTCCGGTTGGTGGACGATTGACCCGATGATGTTCCTCGACAACATTCCCTTGACAGTTGATCCGACAGGCGTTCAGGGGCCCGCGTGGATGTTGATGGCTATCAACATCGTTGTCGGAACGTATGCGTCGTTCGCGCTAAGCCTCTTCGCGATTAGCCGCCTCAAGGCGACCCGTGCGGGCATTGTCGCTACGAGCGAAATCCTCTTCGCATTCCTCTTCGCTTTTGTACTGTTAGGTGAAACACTGAATATTGGGCAAATTGTCGGCGCCATCGTGGTTTTGAGCGGAATTGTCGTTGCACAGACTGCCCGCGAAGGACATGCGGTAGACGCCGATTTGGCACTGATTGTGGAGGAAAAGAAATGACAACGTCACTCTGGGAAATCCCGGTCGTCACGGCTGACGGACAGTCCACGACCCTCGCCGAGCACAAGGGCAAGGTCATGTTGATCGTCAACGTCGCGTCGCGCTGTGGGCTTGCGCCGCAGTATGCAGAGCTCGAAGAACTACAGAAAAAGTATGCTGACCGAGGGTTTACCGTTCTCGGGTTTCCGTCGAACCAGTTTTTTCAGGAACTCAGCACCAACGACGCTATTGCCCAGTACTGCTCGACGACGTGGGGTGTAACGTTCCCGATTTACGACAAGGTCAAGGTCAACGGCAAGGGACGCGCAGCGCTGTACAGCGAGCTTGTCAAAGCAAAGGACGAACGCGGAATGGCCGGAAACATCCGCTGGAACTTCGAAAAGTTCCTCGTCTCGCCGTCCGGCGATGTGCTGCGGTTCCGACCC
>JBEGTE010000071.1:0-5528 GCA_041179605.1 Actinomycetota bacterium
TTGCTTCTTCTGGATTTCGGTCAGAAGCGCGAGAACACGGGCCTGCACAGACACATCGAGCGCCGAGGTGGGCTCGTCCGCGACGAGAATCTTGGGGTCAAGAGCGAGCGCTCGAGCGATTCCGACACGCTGGCGCTGACCGCCGGACAGTTCGTGTGGGTAACGGTTGCGGTAACTCGTGGGCAGCTCGACCATGTCGAGAAGCTCGGTGACGCGATCGGCGACCTGCTGTTTCGAATACCCTCCGGCGAGGACGAGAGGCTCGCCGATGCTTTCTCCGATGGGCCAACGTGGATTGAGCGAGGACCCGGGGTCCTGGAACACGATTCCGATGTTCCGACGCACCGCGCGAAGGTCCTTGTCAGACACGTTGACCATGTTCTGACCCGCGACAGAGATCTGACCGGCTGACACGGGAAGCAGACCTACGACGGCACGACCGATGGTCGTCTTACCTGAACCCGATTCGCCGACGAGACCCAGCACCTCGCCGGGGAAGATGTCGTTCGGGTACGTGATGTCAACGTTGACTAGCGAGAGAACCGGGGTCTCTCCCTTGTGCGATGCTGCTCGCGCGCCCGTCGCAGCGCCCGTTCCCAGGTGCGGAACCGATGCGAGCAATTCTTGCGTGTACTCGACCTTCGGCGTGGTGAAGACGTCAATTGCGGTGCCCGACTCGACGACGTGACCACTCTTCATGACGAGAACGTGGTCCGCCATGTCAGCGACTACACCCATGTCGTGAGTGATCAGAATGATGCCCGTTCCAAGGCGCTCGTTGAGAGAGCGAAGCAGGTCAAGAATTTCAGCTTGAATCGTGACGTCCAGGGCCGTGGTCGGCTCGTCCGCGATGAGAACTTTGGGGTCACACGAAATCGATTGCGCAATCATCGCGCGCTGGCGCTGACCGCCCGACAGCTGGTGCGGGTAAGAATCAAACGCCTTTTTAGGGTCGGGCATTTCCACGAGACCGAGGAGTTCGATTGCACGAGCCTTCGCCGCTTCACGCGACAGTGACGGGAAGTGGACCTTGAGCGCCTCAACGATCTGGAATCCGATTGTGTAGACGGGGTTCATCGCCGTCATGGGCTCTTGGAAGATGACCGCGATGTCGCGTCCGCGAATGGAGCGGAGGTGCTCGGGGGTCGCGCCGATCGTCTCGACGCCATTGAGCAAAACGCTCCCGCGTGCCCGACCGTTAGCGGGGAGCAGTCCGAGCATCGACATAGACGACGCCGACTTTCCGGAACCGGATTCGCCGACGATGGCGAGCACCTCCCCCGCACGAACGGTGTAGTTCAGACCTTCCGCGGCCATCACCCATTCACCGTCGACCCAGAAGTCAACTCCGAGGTCCTTCGCCTCGATTACTACGGGGTTGTCGCTCATCGTTCTACCTTCATGCCACCATGGACGTCATGACGTCGTTCGTGTCCCGCTCCGGTCGAATCCTCGCGGTCGTGACGGTCGGGGTGTTCGGCATAGCTTTGGCAACAACCCTGACCACTTTCACAACAGACGGATTCGTTCGCGGGCTCGCGGTATTCGGATTCCTCACTGTCGCCGCCTACGCAGCATTCTGGAAACCCCGACTCGACGTCGACGACAACGGCGTGACCGTAATCAACCCGTTCAGCACCCACCGCATCCAGTGGGGGGCGATCGAACGAATCGACACCAAGTGGGGACTGACGTTCTTCGTCAGAGGCCGCGGTATTTCCGTCTGGGCCGCACCCGCACCCGGTCGACACGCAGCAGCCACCGCTACGCGCGACCTCGGCAGCCACCTGCCCGAGTCCACCTACCTCGCGGGAACCGTTCGCCCCGGCGACCTCGTCAGCACCGAATCCGGCGGAGCAGCAGCCGTCGTCCGTCGCCACTGGGAGCATCGAGAGACCGAGTCGGGACAGATCGGCAGCACCCGTTCGACCGGATTGATTGTTCTTTTTAGCGTTTTCGCCGTTGCAGCCGCACTGGCCTTGAGCCTTTAGTTCGATTCTCAATTGCGGCCACCCGTCAGCTCACGGAACTGGCGCGCCAGGCTCGCCACCTTCGGCATACGGCGCTGGCGCGGATCAAAAGCATCACGCAACCCATCGCCGATGAAGTTGATACACAACGCGACAACGACGATGAAGAAACCGGGCCACCAGAACAACCACGGCCTCGTCTTGAACGCCTCGTTGTATTCGGAGATGATCTGACCAAGCGAAATGTCGGGAGCGGTGATTCCGAAACCGAGGTACGACAGAGCCGTTTCGGTGAGAATTGCCGCGGACATGAGCAGGGTCGCGTTGACGACGATCACACCAATCGAGTTCGGCAAGATGTGTCGGAAAATGATGCGCAGATTTGATGCTCCTGCGACTCGAGCCGCGTCAACGAACTCACGTTCTCGAAGCGCAAGGAATTCACCACGTACAAGTCGCGCAAGACCAGTCCACGACACCAGCCCAAGCAGAACACCGAGCGACACCGCGTTTCCACCGACCGTGCGACCGAGGACAGCTCCGAGGACGAGCCCCGGGATGATGATGATGACGTCGGTCATGCGCATGAGGAGGCTGTCGAGCCAACCGCGAAGGAAACCGGCAAGCGAGCCGACGACCACCCCGACGACGGTCGAGAGGACACCGATGAGCGTCACAACGGTCAGCGACTGCTGAATTCCACGCATGACTCGGGCAAAGATGTCCTTGCCCAGAGTGTCCTGACCGAACGGGTGCTCCCACGACGGAACGCCCCCGGGAGTGGTGATCGGGTAATTCTCGTACCAGTTGTACTTCCACCATCCGGTGATTCGGAAACCGTCGAGGACGATCTTTCCCGACTCAAAGTCGGCGGCAAGCTTTCCGGTTCCACCGATGATTGTTCCGACCGAGGTGAACGCGAGGAGGACAACAAGCGCGAGAACGATGAGGCTCGTCACAGCTGCTCGGTGCTGGAAGAATCGGCGACGCACGACGGTCGACAGGCTGAGCCCCTCGACTTGGCGCTGCTCGATCGTCAGTTCCTGCAGGGCAATCTGCTCGGTGTTGGGGGTGCGGTCGCGCTTCTGTGCCATGGTCTAGCCCTCCGTGACGCGGATGCGTGGGTCGAGTGCGGAATACGCGAGGTCGGCGAGGATGTTGAAGAAAACAGCCGCGACTCCGGTCACAAGGAAGAAGCCCATCACCAGATTCACGTCGACGTGGTGAAGCCCCTGATTGAACAAGGCGCCCATTCCCTGCCAAGCGAACACGCGCTCGGTGATGATCGCACCGCCGATGACCGCACCGAAATCGAAGGCGACGATTGTCGCAATCGGAATCATTGTGTTACGGAACGCGTGCCGCATGATGACGGTCGTCTCGGGCAGGCCCTTCGCACGCGCAGTGCGCACATAATCCTGATTGAGGACCTCGAGCAGTGTTGCACGTGTGTAGCGCGTGTAGCCGGCAATCGAAATGATCATCAGCGCGGCAGTGGGCAACACGAGGTGTGTCGCCGAGTCGAGCATTCGGAGCCACGTGTCCTCATGATTCGTCAGTGTCGGAGTCGTCGCACCGATCGTCGAAATCACGCCGGATCGGAGCGGGATGAGTTGGGTGTATTCGCTCCAACGCAGGAACATCTGGTCGAGGACGAGAGGAACCGTGGCGAGTGCTCCGGTGATTCCCGCGACACGCATCGCTTCTTTTCGGTCATCTCCGCCGAGGAAGAAGCCGGCCACAGAGCCGAGCGCAGCGAGAATCAGTGCGACGAGGATAATCGTCCAACCTGAATTGAGGTAGAAAAACACGAATTGGAACGGGTACCACAGCGCGATGACCGCGACGACGATTGCGCCGACCGAGAACTGCACGGTTCGCTTCGAGAAGTTCGAGGTGACGAACAACATGAGCGCACCGAGACCGATGCTGAACAACGCGACTCCAACGATTCCAATCGACGGGTTGCGGAACCACTGCGTGAGATCGAGCACAACCAAGATGACGGTCGTCAGCGCGAGGGTGATTCCGGCTGACTTGAGTCGCGTGACGAGTCGACCGCCGACTACGGCAGAGACCACGAACGCGAGCACCGCCCCGACGGCTAGCGCAACCCACCACGGTATTGACGGATCGCCGAGGAATTCGTTGAATCGGATTGCGCCGAACTCCTTGAGGAGCACAGCGACCCAAAAGATAGGGAGCGAATAAAAGATGAACGCGGCGAAGGTGACGGTGTAGTCATACCCGCTGTACTGGCGCAATGCGGTTGTCATACCGATTGCGACACCGAACAAGATAGACAAGACGGTGGCGAGCATCACGAGCGAGAGTGTCGACTCCATCGCGTTCCCGATTGCGTTGGCGACGGGCTCGTCTCCGCGGGAAACCGAAATACCCAAATCACACTGGCCGATTACACAACTGGCAGCGCCGCCGAGCCACTTGAAGTACCGGAAGAACGGCGGGATATCCAAATCGAGTTTGTCGCTCAGGGTCGCCATCTTGGCGGCAGCCTGTGGGTCCTTCGACATCCGCAGTTCTTCGAGAGGGTCTCCCGAGTTCGCCGTGAGTTGATAGACCACGAAAGATGCCACCAAAAGCACAGCCATGGTGGCGAGCAAGCGCCTCGAAACGAAACTAAGCATGAATCCCTACTGACAACGTCATCGTTGTTTTCCAACTTGTGGCAATCCTAGCCACACCGCGGACTCTTCGCGCAACGGCGAAGGGCCGGACGATTGCTCGTCCGACCCTTGCCTTGTACTTCAGTTGCCGTTACTGGGCAGCTGCCACCGGTGCCCACTCCCAGAAGTTCCAGAAGTATGCGGTCGACAGCGGGTTGGGCGAAACGCCCGTGGTTCCCTTGTCCCACCAGGTGAGGCCGGGGAACTGGAAGATCGGCAGCGACGCTGCGTCTCCCCACAGTGCCGCCTCGACGTTGGTCAGCAGTTCAGCCTGCTTGGCCGGGTCGAGTTCGGTCTCAACGGCAGCGAGGTTGTCGTCAACCACGGTGTTCGTGTAGTCCTGGAAGTTGGACGGCTTACCCGTTCCATACATCTGGTCGTTACCCGTAACAGCGAGGCTCGACGAGCTCCACGCGAAGATCACCGCGTCGTGCGGGTTGATCTCGAAGAGGCTCGGGTCGGTGAACTCCCAGTTCGGTTCCGACGTGTCAATCACGTTGAAGCCGGATCCAAGAGCGTTCGCCTGGATGAGCTCGAATTCCTGACCACGACGGACGTTGCCCTCGGGGTACCAGAACTTGACGTCGATCGGCGTCGATACGCCAGCCGAGGCGAGGAGTTCCTTCGCCTTGGTGACGCGATCTGCGTCCGAACCACCGAAGAAGTCCGAACCGTTGCCGGCGACGATGGTGTCGTAGTTGGGCGATCCGGGGATCGTCAACAGCGAGTTACGCAGAACTGCGTTCGGGTTGAGCGGCTTGATGATGGTCTCGAGGATCTGGTCGCGAAGGAATCGGCCGAGGTCGCGGTGCTCGAGGCCTACCTGCCGGCGCGCCTGTCGACCGTCGAGGTCGCGGCCGAGGTGGCACGC
>JBEGTE010000072.1:0-5065 GCA_041179605.1 Actinomycetota bacterium
CCGTCGCCAAACCATCGTGCGACGGGGGCGTTCGACCAGTCGAGCACCTCAGTAAATGGTTTGTGCCAGTGAAGATTGCGGGCCTGATCAGCCCAAAATCCGAGCCGATCGGTCGCCGCCTGCTCATAAATTTCGGCCTTTGCAACGGCGTTGGCGACAAATTCCGCTGAAGGGGGAAAATGGCGGTCTTCGTGCAGCAAACTGTCAATCGTTGTGGACATCGTTGTCCTTTTCTGTGTTGCGGTTATGCGGATTTTAGAGTCGAGCCGTCGCCGAGAAGAATGGGCTCCTCTTTGAGCTGGTGAAACTCCTCATCCGAAAATACACGAGAGCGGGTCAGAAATCGCATCCCTTCGGGCACTTCCGCCGAGAAGCCGGACCCGCGACCGGGAACGGCATCGATAGTCAGGTGAGTGTGCCGCCAATATTCGAATTGTTCGAGGGACATGTAGAACGGTATCGGGGAATCAATCCCCGGCACGGCCACGTGCTCGAGCAACACATCCGACGGACCGACACGGAAGTCCCCGATCGGGTAACACATAGGCGCGGAGCCGTCACAGCAACCACCCGACTGATGGAACATAAACCCGGTTTTATGAATCGAAAAAAGCTTGCGAAGTAGTTCCTCGGCGGCTTCGCTGAACTCAACTCGCTTCGGTATTGTCATGTCTCCCTCATGGTGAACTCAGAGTGATTGTGTGGGGCGAGACAACGCCCGCCCCACACATCGTGTACGTCGATTATCGGCTTAGAAGAAGCCGAGCTTGTTCGGTGAGTAGGAGACCAAGAGGTTCTTGGTTTGCTGGTAGTGGTCGAGCATCATCTTGTGGGTCTCACGACCGATACCGGATGACTTGTAGCCGCCGAACGCCGCGTGCGCCGGGTACGCGTGGTAGCAGTTCGTCCAGACGCGACCGGCCTGAATCTCGCGACCGGCGCGGTAGGCCGTGTTGATGTCACGCGTCCACACACCCGATCCGAGACCGTACAGGGTGTCGTTCGCAATCTCCATCGCCTCGTCCCAACCGTCAAACTTAGCGACCGACACGACCGGCCCGAAGATTTCCTCTTGGAAGATGCGCATCGAGTTCTTGCCCTCGAAGATGGTCGGCTGGACATAGTACCCCTCGCTGAGGTCGCCGCCGAGGTCGGCACGCTCGCCACCGAGGAGCAGCTTGGCGCCCTCCTGCTTTCCAATTTCGATGTACGAGAGGATCTTCTCGAGCTGGTCGTTCGACGCCTGTGCACCGATCATGGTGTTCGTGTCGAGCGGGTTGCCCTGGATGACCTTTTTCGTACGCTCGACCGCGTCACCCAAGAACTTGTCGTAGATGGGGGCGTCGATTAGCGCGCGCGACGGGCAGGTGCAGACCTCGCCCTGGTTCAGCGCGAACATCGTGAATCCTTCGAGGCACTTGTCGTAGAACGCGTCGTTCTCGGCAGCGATGTCACGGAAGAAGATGTTCGGCGACTTTCCACCGAGCTCCAGCGTGACCGGGATGATGTTGTCGGACGCGTACTGCATGATGAGTCGACCGGTCGTGGTCTCACCCGTGAAGGCGACCTTGGCGATGCGGCGGCTTGATGCGAGCGGCTTTCCAGCCTCAACACCGAATCCGTTGACGATGTTCAGAACACCCGCCGGAATCAGGTCTGCGACCAGCTCGAGCCAGTACATGATCGACACGGGGGTCTGCTCGGCGGGCTTCAGGATGACGCAGTTTCCAGCAGCCAGTGCAGGCGCCAGCTTCCAAGTCGCCATGAGGATGGGGAAGTTCCACGGGATGATCTGGCCAACAACCCCGAGCGGCTCGTGGAAGTGGTACGCGACGGTGTCCGCGTCGAGTTCACCCAGCGAACCTTCTTGGGCACGAAGAGCTCCGGCGAAGTAACGGAAGTGGTCGATTGCCAGCGGGATGTCGGCGGCCATGGTTTCGCGAACGGGCTTGCCGTTCTCCCATGTCTCGGCGACGGAGAGCTTCTCCAGGTTGGCTTCCATACGGTCGGCAATCTTGAGGAGCATGTTGGAACGCTCAGTCACCGATGAGTGGCGCCACGTCTTGAACGCTGCGTGTGCCGCGTCGAGCGCCTTCTCGATGTCGTCAGCGTTTCCGCGAGCGACTTCGCAGAAGACTTTGCCGTTCACAGGGCTGATGTTTTCGAAATACTGGCCGGAAGCAGGGGCTACCCATTCGCCGCCGATCCAGTGGTCGTAACGCGGCTTGTAGTCCATTACCGCGCCGGCTTGCCCGGGCTGTGCGTAGACGGTCATGTGTTTGTCCTTTCTCGCGAGCACCGTTGCACGCGATGCGATGAAATTACCCCGATTGCGGAGCGACGAAAAGGGAAAGTGGGTGTGACTGCCCGTTTACTCGCAGTGTGGACAGTTGCTACCTGTCCATCTGGACAGGTAGTCAGTAAATACCTATGCTGAGCGTATGGTCGATCAACATCGTGAGGATGTTCCGCTGGGACGGCGCTCGCCGCACGCCAACATTCGCGTACTGGTCGCGGATAGGAACGTCATCAACCGAATCGGCATTCGCGCAATTCTGGAGCGCCGAGCGGACACAGCAGTTGTCGCGGAGGCCAGCAACTACGACTCCATCATCGACGCGGTCGATGAACACGGACCGGACGTCGTTCTGTTCGACCTCGACCTCGGTGATGACACAACGCGAGGTCTTGCTATTTGCGGTGAAATTTCTGAACGATATCCGGAATCGCGCGTCATCGTCCTCGCAACAAGCCTCAACGAAATGGTCGTCGTCGACGCAATCCGACGAGGTGCAGTCGGATTCCTCGTCAAAGATGATGTCTCTGCCGAGGAGCTTGGTCAGGCCGTGCGCGATGTTCGTGCTGGGCAGACGGTCTTCGGGCGCAACGTAGCGAACATTCTGGCGAAAGGTCTGGGGAACCGAGTTGCTGCGCCAACTCTCAGCGCGCGGGAACGGGAAATCATCGCGCTCGTTGGTGAAGGGAAGAGCAACAAGCAGATTGCAGCGGCTCTGTTCATCAGCGAGGGAACCGTGAAGTTCCACCTTCGCAACGCTTCAGTCAAATTGGATGCCCACACACGTGCCGAACTCGTGCGCAAGATGGCGTCTCTTTAGGTCTCAACATCCTCGGGTGTTCGACCGCCGTTGGTATCGTTGAGCGCATGGCTTCCGCGAGAGTGTTGTACATGCCCGCGTCGAAGCAATTCTGGTCGGCGATGGCTCGCGAATTCGATAACGCCGGCTATTCGCCCGTTCTGTGGATGGGGGACTGGCGTCACGACGATTTTGGTCGCCGCGAATTCCCCGACTGCGAGATTCTGCCCATCAAGTCGTTCCACACGACGCTTTCTGCCAAGCCCGTCGCGCATGTTCCTGATGCTGCCATTCTGACTAGTCGTGAGTTCCTGCAGCTGAAGAACCAGGCGATCAAACTGATGGACCGCCAAGACGAAACACGATTCTTCGGTCGCCAGGAGCGCGACGCACACTTCTATTCGATGTTCAACCATCTGTATTCGTCCATCGTTGAACACCGCGTGGAACTTCTCGTCGCGGGTGAAGCGCCGCATCACACTGCGCAACTCATCGCGTATCGGATTTGCGAGATGCTCGGGATTCCCACGTACCACCTCGTGATGAACACGATGGTTCCGCTGTTGCAGGTCAATCGCAGCATCGTCGGCGACCCGATTCCCGTGGTCGATGGCGTCGACGTGTCGGCGCATCTCACCGAAATTGCGAAGACGTTTGCGACGTACGCCGAGGGCATCCCAACGCCCGTTTACATGAGCAACCAGGCTCGGTACGACAACTCGCTCGCCTTCCTGCGTCGAACGATTCGATATTGGGCGGTCATCGTCGCGATTCGAATTCGCGAGTTGTTTCCGAGCCTGATTCCACCGACGAACGACACGGGGGTCCGAGCGCGTTACCCGTTCGAGAAGAGTCGTCGTCGGTGGCTGACGCCGTTCCGGGTCGAGTCGTTACGCCGGCACCTCGTAGCCGAGTACGAATCGTTGGCCGAGCGAATCGATCTGACCGCCGAAGGCACGCCTCCGTTCGTGTATTTCCCGATGCCGTTCGAACCAGAGCGAACATCGTTGCCGGACGGTGGCGACTATTACGACGCGATGGAGGCGCTGTGCGCACTTCGGGCCTATCTACCGCCCGACGTCCACATATTTGTCAAGGAACACCCGTCGCAGTTTTCGCGCATGCTCGCCGGTCACAAAGGGCGCAGCCAACTCAGCTATCGCGTAATCGCGAACCTCCCCAACGTGCACCTCGTCGATTTGTCGGTTCCGTCGCCGTCCCTCGTCGAACATTCACAGTTTGTCGCAGCGATTTCGGGCACCGCGGCGCTGGAGGCGGCACTCGTCGGGAACAAGGGTGTCGTTTTCGGACGGCCCTGGTTCTCGCGTTTGCCGGGCGTTTCCGTGTTCGACGAACTGCCCGCCTACGAGCGGTTCGTCACAACTGCCGGCGTCGACCTGAACGCAATCACTGCGGCCACCACTCGACTCACTGGATTCGTTTACCCGGGAACCATTTCGGTGTCGCAACGCGCGTACATGAACCAATTGTTCGGAGACCGCATCCCCGAACTCGTCAACGATGACGAGACCGCGCGCATCACCGTCGCGACCATCACCGCGGACTTCGCCGCGACTGCATCGACGCGAGGTGGTCGTTCATGACCACGCGGATGCTGTTCATCCCCGCCTCGCGCACGATGTGGGCGGACGTTGCCGTGGCGCTCGCCGACAAAGGGCTTCAGCCGACGGTGTGGTTGGGCGACTGGCGAAACTACGCGTTCGGCCGTGACACGTTCCCCGATTGTGTGACCCTCGGACTCAAAGAGGTCCAGGGCGAGGTGGGCACGTTCCCCGTCAGACACGTTCCCGACGCCGACTTCGTGACGAGTCGCGGATTTATTCAGTTGAAGACCGAGGCCCTCAAGTTGATGGATCGCCAAGACGAGGTGCGCGCGTTCGGGCGACTCGAGCGCGACGCTCACTTCTTCTCGATGGTCACCCGGTTGTATTCGCTCATTATCGAGCAGC
>JBEGTE010000073.1:0-5052 GCA_041179605.1 Actinomycetota bacterium
AGGTCTGCGGCGAGCGCCGGAAACTCAAGCAGTGAGTGAGTGCTGTGGAACGGTGTGGGATCGAGTGCGATGCGTACCATGTCGTTTCTCCTTCGAATCGGTGGATGTGTTTTAGCCCAGCAACGGACGTTGCTTGGCGACGAGCTTGTCGTACTCGGCGCGTGCCTGTTGTGTCGACTTCACCGTCGAGACAGCCGCGACGGGGACATCCCACCAACCTTCACCATCCGGCGCGTACAGCAACGGGTCCGAGTTGATGTGGATCAGGGTCGCACGCGTGCTTGCCTTCGCGGTCTTTACCGCCGCAGCGAGATCGGCGATGGCGTTGCTCGTCGGCTCAATACGAATAACGTCCATGCCCAGGGACTCGGCGTTCGTCGCCAGGTCAATTGGCAACTTTGCACCAGTCGAGAACGTGTTGGCCGACTTGTCGTGGGTGCGGTACAGAGTTCCGTAGCGCTGCGAGCCGAGGTCCTCAGACAGGTGGCCGATGGATGCATACCCGTGGTTCTGAATCAAAACGACAATGAACTTGATTCCCTCGGCGACTGCCGACACGATTTCCGAGTTCAGCATGAGGTACGAACCGTCCCCGACCATAACGACCGAATCGCGAGTCGAGTCGGCACGGGCGACACCGATGCCACCTGCGATCTCGTATCCCATCGTCGAAAACGCGTATTCGACGTGGTACCCGAGCGGGTCGCGAACGCGCCACAACTTGTGCAAGTCGCCGGGCAGCGATCCCGCCGCGCAAACGACAACGTCACGGGCGTCCATGGCGCCTTGAACGGCACCGATGATCTCGGCTTGACCCGGCAGTTCGCGTTTCTGGTCAACAAAAGCGTCGTCAACGGCTGCATGCCACTCGACGAGGTTGGCGGAGTATTCGGCACGGTAGGCATCCGACACCGAGTAGCCCGACAATAGTTCAACGAGTTCGAGCAGGCTTTCGCGAGCGTCTCCGACAACCGCGTGGGTCGACCCGTGCTTGAAAGCGTCAAACGAAGCGACGTTGATGTTGACGAACGTGACGTCCTTGTTCTGGAACGCCGTGCGACTAGCCGTGGTGAAGTCGGAATAGCGCGTGCCGATTCCGATCACGACATCGGCGTCGTGAGCAGCGCGGTTCGCGGCGAATGTTCCCGTCGCGCCGACTGACCCCAAATACTGCGGGTGGTCCCAGTTGAGCGAGCCGACGCCAGCCTGAGATGCACCCACCGGAATTCCGGTCTGTTCAACCAGTGCGCGCAGAACATCGTGGGCGTCCGAGTACACGATTCCGCCACCCGCGACGATGAGTGGCTTCGTGGCTCCGCGAATTGCGTTTGCCGCTGCTTCAAGGGCCGAGCGCTCCGCGCGAGGACGGCGAATGTGCCACTCACGATCAGCCAACCACTCCAGCGGAACATCGATGACTTCCGCCTGCACATCTTCAGGAACGCAGACGGTGACCGCACCCGTTTCAACAGGGTCGGTGAGCACACGCATCGCGGACAACATTGCCGAGAAAACCTGTTCCGGACGCTGGATGCGGTCGAAGAAACGCGAGAGCGGCTTGAACGCATCGTTGACCGTGAGGCTGGCATCGTGCGGCATTTCCAATTGCTGCAGAACCGGGTCCGGCGCGCGATTCGCGAAGGTGTCCGACGGCAACAACAGCACGGGAAGGCGGTTCGTCGTTGCAACCGCGGCACCCGTGAGCATGTTCGTGGCGCCAGGGCCAACCGACGCAGCGTTGGCGTAGGTCGACATGCGACGCGTCATTCGCGCATACGCAATCGACTCGTGGACCATCCCCTGCTCGTTGCGTGCCTGGTGGTACGGCATCAGCTCGGGTTCATCAATCGAGTACTGGAGAAGCGCCTGGCCGATGCCGGCAACGTTTCCGTGTCCAAAGATTCCGTACGTTCCCGCAATGGTGCGGACGCGAACGTCGCCATCCACGGTGTATTGGTGACCGAGGAACTCGATGATTGCCTGACCAACCGTCATGCGCTTTGTTGCCATGGTGTCCTTCTTTACTCGGCGGTGTAGGGAAGTCGGGGGTCAACCTGTTGGCTGTCCCACGTGGATCTAACCCACGCGTGCGCGGGTTCGTCGGCGATGAGCCACGTGCGTTCGGGGTCGGGTCCGGCCATCACGTTGAGGTAATACATGTCGTATCCAGGGCCCGCAACACACGGTCCGTGCCAACCGAACGGGACAAGAGCTATGTCACCCGAGTGAACTTCGGCAAGAGTTTCAATGTTTCCCGCGTCGGTCGACGACGTCTGCATGTATCCGAATGGCTCGGCTGAGGCCGGGGCATCAACACCGCGCTCGAGAGCCGTCTCGAAATAGTAAATCTCTTCCAACTGCGATTCGACACCAGGTGTGTAGTGGTCGTGCTTGTGAGGCGGATAGGACGACCAGTTGCCGGCCGGAGTGATGACCTCGCACACGATTAGTCGCGCAGCATCCAATGCAGCCGGAGTCCCGAAGTTGTGGACCTGACGGCTCTGGATCCCCGCGCCGCGGAACTCGATCGGGACATTCTCCGCAGGGATAAATGTCACCGACTTCGCAACCTCGGTCGGAGCCGATGCCACCGCAACGCGACCCTTACCCGAAATTGTGAACGACGAGCCGGTCGGAAGGTACAGAGTGTCGGTCGGGCCGTGGAACGGAGATTGGCGGCCAGCGAGGACCTGCGTTCCTGACTCGTCAGGCGAAACGTACTCGACGGTAAATGCGCCGGACAACGGGACGATGATGTGTTCCTCGGCCAGCGCGTCAAGCGAAATCGAACCGTTGAGGTTCGCCACTCGAATCCCGGTGTACTGCCAACCGTTGATGGAACCGTCAACGACGGACTCCCAACCACCCTGCGCGAGAGCGCCAGGGCTGAACACCCAATCGGTTCCGGTCATGTGGTCTCCAGTGGTGTGAAGGTTTCGCGCCGTGACCCCACCACAGGCCACGGCGCGAAGTCGTTAGTTCTGTGGGAAGCCCAGGTTGATTCCGCCGTGGCTGGGGTCGAGCCAGCGGGACGTCATCGTCTTTTCCTGTGTGAAGAAGTTGAAGCCGTACATCCCGTGCGCCTTCGAGTCGCCGAAGAGCGACGCCTTCCACCCGCCGAACGAGTAATACGCGACAGGGACGGGGATCGGCACGTTGATGCCGATCATGCCGACCTGGATTTCGTTCTGGAAGCGGCGCGCGGCGCCACCATCGTTGGTGAAGATGGCGGTTCCGTTTCCGAACGCACCGTTGTTGATGAGCTCGACGCCCTCGTCAAACGACTTCACGCGAACGATGGAGAGCACCGGCCCGAAGATCTCTTCGGTGTACACCTTGGACGAGGTCGGAACCTGGTCGATGAGGGTAGGCCCAAGCCAGTACCCGTTCGGGTCACCGTCGACCTCGATGCCACGACCGTCAACGACGACCTTGGCACCGTCCGCGATGGCGATGTCGATGTACGACGCGACCTTGTCGCGGTGCTGTTCAGTGACGAGCGGCCCCATGTCACACGAACGTCGACCGTCACCGATTTTCAGTCCTCGCATGCGGTCAACAATCTTCTCGATGAGCGAATCCGCGACGGGCTCGACAGCGACGACGACGGAGATCGCCATGCAGCGCTCGCCCGCCGAGCCGAAGCCCGCGTTGATTGCCGAGTCGGCGACGAGGTCGAGGTCCGCGTCGGGAAGAACGAGCATGTGGTTCTTGGCGCCGCCGAGAGCCTGCACGCGCTTGCCGTGCTTGGCACCCGTCTCGTACACGTACTGTGCGATCGGGGTCGAACCAACGAACGAGATTGCGTGAACTCGCGGGTCGGTGAGCAGTCCGTCGACGGACTCCTTGTCACCGTTAAGAACCGTGAACACACCGTCGGGCAGGCCCGCTTCCTTCCACAGTTCGGCGAGCCAGATGGCGGCCGACGGGTCCTTTTCGGACGGCTTGAGGACGACCGAGTTCCCGGCAGCGATGGCGATGGGGAAGAACCACATCGGCACCATCGCGGGGAAGTTGAAGGGCGAAATGATTCCGACAACGCCGAGCGGCTGACGGGTCGAATAGACGTCGACACCGGTCGACACGTTCTCGCTGAACGAACCCTTGAGCAGGTGGGTCATTCCACACGCGAACTCGACGACTTCCTGTCCACGCGTGATTTCACCGAGCGCGTCCGAAAGAACCTTGCCGTGCTCGGAGGTGAGGATCTCGGCGAGCTCGCCCTTCTTGGCGTTGAGAAGTTCGCGGAAGTTGAAGATGATCGCCTGGCGACGAGCGAGCGACAGGTCGCGCCATGCGGGGAACGCCGCGTGAGCCGAAGCGATCGCCTTTTCGATGTCCGCCTGGTTGGCGAGGACGACTCGCTTGGTCTCCTGGCCGAGTGCCGGGTCATAGACCGGTGCGGTGCGGTCGGTGGTGCCGTGGTCGCGCTTTCCGTCGATCCAGTGGGGAACGGTGTTGTTCGTCATGGTTTTCCTTCGTTTCTGACTATCCGTGAACAAGTGTGGCAGCGGTGTCGACGGCCTTGGCGACGTCACCGTGGTGTGGGTAGAGCATCGAGCGTCCGACGACGAGTCCGCGGACTCCGGGAAGCGACAGTGCGTTCCCCCACTCTTCAATGAGCTCGTCTTCCTTTTCGCCGGGGTCGCCGCCCAACAACAGCGTGGGCAGGGTGGTCGACGCCATGACGCGAGCCATGTCCGGGACGACGGGAATCTTGAGCCACGAGTAGGCGCTCGAGTTTCCGAGTCCGGCGGCAATCGCCATCGACAAGATGACCTGGTCGGTGGAGAGGTTGTTCTTGATGGCGCCGTCGACCCATTCGCTCATGAACGGTTCAAGCATGATGGGGATTCCGAGTTCGGCGGCTTCGCTGACCGCAAACGCCGTCGACTCGAGAGTGTCGGCGGTGCCGTTGTCCTTGAGGTTGACACGAATAAGGTTCTTGGCGAAGTCGAGTCCGTCGCGCTGGATCGAGGGCATGTCATACCCGGTGTAGCGGTCGTCCATCTCGAACGATGCACCGCGAAGTCCGCCACGGTTCATCGAACC
>JBEGTE010000074.1:0-4996 GCA_041179605.1 Actinomycetota bacterium
CACCGCTAGACCAGGTCACGCCAGTCCTTGATGACAGGGATGGCAATGGTGGTTGTCGGTGGGCCGACGATCATGTCCTCGTCGCGACGGTGCGACAGAATGTCACGGAAGTACGCATCCGCCGCATCCATCAGGGGGACGTCCTTGCCTCGCTGACGGGCGAGATACCACTTGTGTTCGAGCACCTCGTGGAAGATCTGCGGTGAATCGAGCTTCCCCCGAAGGTCCTCGGGGACCGCGTCGATGACGGGTTCGAATTCGTTGATGAGCCAGTCGTGGGCCGCCCGGTCTTCGTCGTTGGATGTCTCTTTGCGAGCGGCATACTCGTCTAATGCATTGAGAAGACGCCGGGCTTGGTTCTCCTCTGCATCGATTCCTGTCAGTCGAATCAGGCGGCGACTGTGGTGGCCGGCGTCCACAACCTTGGGTCGAACTCGAACGGCGCTTCCCGGCAGGTCGGTCTTGAGTGAAATCTCTTCGATGTCGAAGCCCAGCTCGTTGAGGTGTTCAACGCGTTCCGCAATCTTCCACGTCTCGGTGGAATCAATTTCCTGCCACGACGTCAACTCCGCCCAGAGCCGTTCGTAACTGGCGACGAACCGGTTCGCCTGTTCGACGGGGTCGATGGACGGGTCGAGTCGCCCACCCGCCTGAAGGTCGAGTAGTTCCCCGGCGATGTTGATGCGGGCGACCTCGATGTCGTTGGCTCGGTGGCCGGGGCTAAGGTCGCCATCAATCAGTTCGCCTGTCTCGGCGTCGACGAGGTACGCCGCGAACGAGCCTGCGTCTCGTCGGAAGAGAACGTTCGACAGTGACACGTCACCCCAATAGAAACCGGACAGGTGAAGTCGGACCAGCAGTACCGCCATGGCGTCAATGAATCGAGTCGTGGTGTCCGGGCGAAGCGTCTGCGAAAACACCGCACGGTACGGCATCGAAAACTTGAGGTGTTTGGTGACGAGCGCCGCGGGAAGCGGCTCGCCGTTCGCGTCGACGCGATCGGTGACGACGGCAATCGGCTTGACCGTCGGGATGTCCCGTTTGCGCAGGCGACGCAACATGTCGAACTCACGTTGCGCCATCTCGGCCGTCGTTTCCTTCACCGCTGCGATGTCGTCGCCCAACTGCACGAAACGAACGATGTGCCGTGAAATACCGCGAGGTAACGCGACGAGGACGTCGTCCGGCCACTCCTCCAGCGGAATGTTCCACGGCAGAGTGAGGATGTCCGTGCGAAGCGGACCAGTGACGGTGGGGATTGCGGCCATATCAGAAGGAACGGAAAGCCGGGGCGAGGAACCTCACCCCGGCCGGCCAGTTGCTAGTGCGCGACGCGCGAGTCGCCGAGACGCTTGCCCGACTCGACATCGAATACGTGAATGTGCTCCGGCTTGGGCGTGATGTAGATCGTGTCGCCGACACTCGCGTGGTCGCGACCGTCAACGCGAACCACCACGTCGATCTTCTTGCCGGCCGATTCCGCGGTTCCATAGAGGTACCCATCGGCACCGAGTTCTTCGACGACGTCGACAACGACCTTGATGCCCTTGGACTTGGTGTTGACGTCGAGGTCTTCAGGGCGAACACCGACGGTGACGTGCTTGTCGGTGGCTACCTTCGTGACGTTCGCTGAGACCTTGGCAACGTCGGTTCCGAATTGGACTCCTCCGGTGACAATCTCGGCGGGGAACAGGTTCATCGCGGGCGAACCGATGAAGCCTGCAACGAACACGTTCGCGGGGGCTTCGTAAAGATCGCGCGGGGTTCCGACCTGCTGCAGAACGCCGTCCTTGAGAACCGCGATGCGGTCGCCCATCGTGAGCGCTTCGATCTGGTCGTGCGTGACGTAGACAGTGGTGACACCGAGGCGGCGCTGTAGCGACGCGATCTGGGTACGGGTCTGAACACGGAGCTTGGCGTCGAGGTTCGACAGCGGCTCGTCCATGAGGAACACCTGGGGTTTGCGAACGATCGCGCGGCCCATGGCAACGCGCTGACGCTGACCACCCGAAAGTGCCTTCGGCTTGCGGTCGAGGTAGGGCTCGAGGTCAAGCAACTTTGCCGCCTCGAGAACGCGCTCGGCGCGCTCTTCCTTCGAAACACCGGCGATCTTGAGCGCAAAGCCCATGTTCTCGGCGACCGTCATGTGGGGGTACAGCGCGTAGTTCTGGAACACCATCGCGATGTCGCGGTCCTTCGGCGCGACGTTCGTGACGTCACGGTCACCGATGAGGATGCGTCCCGAGTTGACCTCTTCGAGCCCGGCGAGCATGCGGAGAGTCGTCGACTTTCCACATCCCGAGGGACCGACGAGGACGAGGAATTCGCCGTCCTTGATGTCCAGGTCGATGGCGTCGACTGCGGGCTTGGTGGTGCCCGGATACAGTCGCGTGGCCTTATCGAAAGTTACTCCAGCCATGATTTTCTCCTTCACCGGCAGGTACGTGCCGGACGATCCGTTGTGATGGAACTGCCGCACAGTGTGCGACACCTCAAGTATGGCAGTGAGGTCCGTCGAGGGGAACCTCTCGGGTTGCCACCTCAGCCAACCTCGCTAAACTGTTGAGGTTATTGTCTGTGCGAAAAATCGCCCCAACGTCAGGATGTCCATGAACGCAGCGAAGCGCCCCACACGCAGCGAAGCCCGCGAACAGGCTCGTCACAAGGCCCGCGAGTTGAGCCAGAAATCGTCCGCCCGCGACAAGCGCGTGCGTTTCTTCACCCAGGCCGGTCTCGCGGTCGCTGCTCTCGCAGTCATGGGGATTCTCGCGGCCGTGATCATCGAGGGCACGAAGCCCGCAGGCCCTGGTCCGCTCAACATGGCGAGTGACGGAATCAAGATTGGTGCGGAGTACAAGGCGGTCAAGACCGACTCGCGTCCCGCGGGAGCAGACCCTGTTGCGACTCCGGCGAATGACGCCTCGGTCGTCGACGTCACGCTCTTCGTTGACTACCTGTGCCCCGTGTGTGGCGAATTCGAAAAGGCCAATGGTGAGGTCCTCAACGAAATGGTCAAGACTGGCGCAATCACCGTAGAAGTCCACCCGATCGCATTCCTCGACAACCGTTCTCAGGGAACCAAGTATTCGACTCGCGCGACAAACGCGGCTGCATGCGTTGCGAACTACACACCGGATTCGTTCCTCGCGTTCCACAACCTGTTGTTCGCTCGCCAACCTCAGGAAAACACGCCGGGGCTTGACGACGCCACGATCATCGACATGGCGAGCCAGGCCGGCGGCAACGCCCAGGTCACCGACTGCATCAACAACGGCGACTACGTCGACTGGGTTGCGTCCGCGACGGAAAACGCCATGGGCGGGAAGCTTGCAATCAACAATCTTGACCCGTCGTTCACCGGAGTGACCGGAACCCCCACCGTCCTCATCAACGGTGTTCCGTTCCAGTATTCGTACCCGTTCGACTCGGCTGAGTTCATCAGTGCGATTCAGGCGGCATCGAGCAACTAGAGCCGATTGCCGAAACGGTAATCTAGTTGTATCGCCGACTTAGCTCAGCTGGTAGAGCATCTGTCTTGTAAACAGAAGGTCACGAGTTCGAACCTCGTAGTCGGCTCGGCACTGAATGAAGGGCGATAAGAATGACGGACAGCACCACGGAAACGCCCGCTGAAAAAAGCGGTCCGAACTTCCTCGTTCTTGGCCTGATTGTTGCACTCGTCACATCGCTGTCGTTCGCCGGCGGGTTCTTTTTCGGACCAGGTGGAGGTCCCGCGCCGGTAGAAACCGCGGCCGCCCGTGAGGTTCCGGACTCGCCCTCGCTGGCTTTCCCCGTCCGGACGTGCTCGATCGGAGCGCAGGTGGCTGCGCCGGAGTTGGGCACCGCGACAGCGTTTGTATTGAACGCCGATACTGATGAAGTCCTGTACCAGTTCGGCGCGAACCCGACAGCCCCGATGGCAAGCGTCATGAAAGTGATTACTGCCGCCACTGCGCTCAAGGTGCTTGGACCCGATGCGCGATTGACGACTCGAGTCGTTGCGGGCGCCTCGCCGGGCAGCGTGGTGTTGATTGGAGGCGGAGACCCGACCCTGAGCGCCGGCAACGGGTCCGTCTATTCCGGTGCACCCACCATGACCGACCTCGCCGAACAAACCATCGCCGCGTACCAAGCGGCGAATCCGGAAGGCGAGCCCATCACGAACCTCATCGTCGATGTGTCGATGTTCCCCGTCGACGATGCGTGGCATTCGTCATGGCCGAAGTCCGAACGGACCGACGGATATCAGCCGCTCATCGTCCCACTCATGGTCGACGGCGACCGCAAGAATCCGAGCAGGGCAACGAGTGCCCGCTCGACCGATCCCGTTGGAAAGGCCGCTCAGACATTCGTCAACGCGCTCAAGGAAGCGGAAGGTGGGGACGGCGATTACGACATCACGATCACCTTCGGTTCCGCACCGAGCAACGCCGCGAAGCTCGCAAGCGTCTCGTCCCAACCGGTGTCGACTCTCGTCAAACAGATGCTTCCCAATTCTGACAACACGCTCGCGGAACTCCTGCTTCGAGCAGTCTCGGTGAAACTGGGGCTTGGTGGAACCGCCGGTTCTTTGCAGCAGGCTGTCGTGAGCACGATGAAGACGCTCGACATCGACATGTCGGACGGGACATTCATCGACGGTTCCGGGGAATCACCGAACATCCGAATCAACCCCGCCACACTTGCGACGCTGCTTGACACGATTTTTAGTGACGCCGGCGACCTGTCCACCATTGCGAAGAGCCTGCCGATCGCGGGGGAGTCAGGGACTCTGAGCGGCCGGTTCGAGGGTGATGCCGCGGTCGCGCGAGGCAAAGTCGTCGCAAAGACGGGATGGATCAACGGCGTGTATGCGCTCGCCGGTCAAATCACCGCCGCGGACGGCACCAAACTCATTGCAATCGTCGTCGCACAGGGCTCCGTAAAGGAGAACGCGAAGGCGGCGATCGACAACGTCTTCGCCGGCGCGTACACCTGCGGCAATAATCTCGCTTCG
>JBEGTE010000075.1:0-5565 GCA_041179605.1 Actinomycetota bacterium
CCGGCGTCCTTGAACGCCTTGATGGTCTGATTGAGGTTTGCGGCCATCGCCACGGGAAGTCGCGCCGCGGCACCGGCCGACGTCTTCCAGGCTGCGGCGTTGACACCGACGGAGCGGCGCTGCGGGATGATGATTCCGTGTCCGCCAAACGCTGCGGTGCTTCGGATGATGGCACCGAGGTTGCGCGGGTCGGTGATTCCGTCAAGAGCAACAAACAACGGGGTTTCGCCGCGACCGAGTGTGTACTCGAGAAGGTCCATCGGGTGACGGTACTCGTACGGCGGCACGGCGAGAGCGATTCCCTGGTGAACCGACCCCTCGCTGACCAAACGGTCCATCTCGGGGCGCATGATTTCGAGGATCGCGATGCCCTTCTTCGTCGCCAACGCGATGCACTCCTTGACGCGGTCGTCTACCTCGACACGGGCTGCGATGTACAGGGTCGTCGCGGGCACACCGGTGCGAAGTGCCTCCAGCACCGAGTTGCGACCGTTGATGATCTCGTTGTCCGAGTCCTTGCGCTTAGTCGACGACTTCGGTCCGCCGGCTGGTCGGCGACCACCGTGGCGTTCACGAGCAGCTTCAAGTCGATCCTGTGCCGCTTTGCGCTTCCCGGCGACGTGCCACGAACGGTCCTCCGCCTTAGGAGTCGGACCCTTGCCCTCGAGCGAACGGCGGCCCTTTCCACCGGACCCCTTGAGTGGTCCTTTTCCGCCCTTCGCGGCTCCGGGTCGTCCAGGCTTAACCATTGATGCTCCATCGGGTTGTATCGGTTCCGTCTTCGACGGTGATGCCCGCGGCATCGAGGTCGTCGCGAATGCGGTCAGCAATCGCCCAGTCCTTGTTCGCCCGCGCGTCGTTGCGCTGTTCGATAATTCGGTCCATGAGGACGGCGAGCGCGTCGTGCGCGGCTCCCGAATTCGCTGACTCAGTGGGCAGTCCCAGCACCGCGGTCATCGCGGCAACCGCGTTGGCGTACTCGGTCGCATCCGCGCCCGCATCCAGCGCGCTGTTCCCCGCACGAACGGTGTCGTGCAACACCGCGAGCGCAGTGGGAACGGCAAGGTCTTCGTCCATGGCTTCGGCGAACGCGGCGGGAACCGCGGTGCGGTCGGTGACGATGCCGGCGGTGCGCTGTGCGAATCCACGAACGCGCTCCCACGCGGCGGCTGATTCGGCAACAGCACCATCGTGAACGTCCATGGTGGATCGATAGTGCGACGACAGCAGGAAATAACGCGCTGTCACCCAGTCGGTTTGCGCGAGAAGGTCAGTGACGCTGAGGACGTTGCCGATGGATTTGGACATCTTCTGTCCGCCGACGGTGACGAGTCCGTTGTGCAACCAGGTTGTGGCGAAGTGGTCCCCGGCTGCGCGCGACTGCGCGAGTTCGTTTTCGTGGTGCGGGAATCGAAGGTCAAGTCCGCCACCGTGAATGTCGAAGGCGCCGCCCAGGTACCGTGTCGCCATCGCGGAGCATTCGATGTGCCAACCGGGTCGACCGGCACCCCACGGCGACGACCACGATGCGGTTTCGGGTTCGTCCGACTTGCGGCCCTTCCAGAGTGCGAAGTCGCGCGGGTCCTTTTTGGCGCGATCCGCCGCGGTGTCATCGTTCTCGACCGCGTCGGGAGACTGGCGGGTCAGCTGTCCGTAATCCGGCCACGAGCTCACCGAAAAGTAAACGTCGCCACTGTTGTCGGTCGCCGGGTATGCGTGTCCGCGTTCGATGAGCCTCTCGATCAACGCAATCATGTCCCCGATGTGACCCGTTGCCCGAGGTTCGTAGGTCGGAGCGAGAATGCCGAGTGCAGTCGCCGCGTCCGTGAATTCGCGTTCGATCCGGTACGCCAGTGCCCACCATTCTTCGGAACCTGACGCCGCGAGAATTTTGTCGTCAATGTCAGTGACGTTGCGAACCATGGTGACGGCGAGTCCGCGATGGGTCAACCACCGACGCCAGAGGTCATAGGCGAGTGCGCTGCGCAGGTGCCCAATGTGCGGCGACGACTGAACTGTCGGTCCGCACACATAGATTCCGACTGTTCCGGGAACGCGTGGTTCGAGCACACGCAGGGATTGCGTGACGGTGTCGAACAGGCGGATACTCACCTGCCAATCGTACCGAGCGTTAGCGCGCAGCGACGTGAGCGATGGCGACTGCAGTGATCCCCTTGCCTTCGCCCGTGAAGCCGAGGCCGTCGGTCGTTGTCGCACTGACCGAAACGGGCGCGCCGATGATGTCGGTCAACACCGCTTCCAGTTCAGTTCGACGCGGACCTATCTTGGGCTTGTTTCCGACAATCTGGACCGATACCGAACGGGGTGCAAGCCCCTGCTCGGCAAGTGCCTCGAGTGCTCCTCGAATGAACACCTCGCCGCGAGCACCCGCGTAGCGCGGGTCACTGGTGCCGAATCGGGAACCGATATCACCGAGACCGGCGCCCTGGAGAAGTGCATCCGTTATGGCGTGGGCGACCGCGTCGCCGTCCGAGTGTCCGTCCAGTCCGATTTCACCCGGCCATTCGATGCATCCCAACCACAACGGCTTGTCGCCGCCGAACGCGTGCGTGTCCGTTCCCAGTCCGACGCGAATGTTTCCGGTGGCAGCCGCGAGGTCGGCCGGTGTCGTAATTTTCACGCCGCGCTCGTCTCCGACGACCGTGCGGACGGTTCCCCCACCGGCGCGCCACAGGTTGGCATCGTCCGTGAAGTCGCCGTTGACCTCGGCCAACATTGACCGATAGGCAGTGAATGCGAAACCCTGTGGTGTTTGAACCCGAGCGAGTTCGTCCCGGTTGGTCGTGTTCGCCACGACGTTTCCGTCCACAACAAGGATTGTGTCGACGACAGGAAGGACGGGGACAACGCCGTCGCCGGTTGCGTCAACTTCCGCGGCGACACGGGCGAACACGTCTGCCGGCATCCAGGCGCGGGCGACATCGTGAATGAGAACGACGTCGACGTCGGGCATGGCCGCGATGGCCGCGCGAACGCTAGATGTGCGGGTGTCTCCGCCGACGACTACCGATGCGTGAATTCCTGATGCGTCGGTGATGTGACGAACGTCCTCGAGTCGATCAGCCGGCGAGGTAACGACTACCGCGGCGGGCGACAGTTCAGACACGACTCCGAGAGAGCGTTCCAGCAACGACGTTCCGTCGACCTCGACGAGTGCTTTGGGAACACCGAGCCCCAGACGGGTGCCGGACCCGGCCGCAAGGAAAACCAGACCGAGTCGAGTCATCAGATTTTAGGAGGCGAGAACCTGGTCGAGGCGAGCCCCGGCCTTTTCTTCGTTCGACTTTTCGGCGAGCGCCAATTCCGAGATGAGAATCTGACGTGCCTTCGCAAGCATTCGCTTTTCACCGGCCGAGAGACCGCGATCCTGTTCGCGGCGCCACAGGTCGCGAACAACCTCGGACACCTTGATGACATCACCCGACGCCAGCTTTTCGAGGTTGGCCTTGTAACGACGTGACCAGTTGGCGGGCTCTTCGACAATCGGGTCGCGCAGGACGGCGAAAACCCGCTCGAGCCCAGCCTTGTCGATGACGTCACGAACGCCGACCATTTCGACGTTGTCCGACGGGACCTCGATGGTCAATCCGCCCTGAGAAACATTGAGCTTGAGATACTTCTTGTCTTCGCCCTTGATGGTGCGAGTCTTGATTTCGACGATGGTGGCCGCACCGTGGTGCGGGTAAACGACAGTTTCGCCAACTTTGAACGCCATAATTACGGATTTCCCTTCGCCAGAAGTTCAATTTTACCACAGGGGCTGACGCCGAACCAGCGGGAGTAAAGTCCCGCCGATTAGCCCGCGACGTTTCGCTAGACTGAGGGCATCAGAACCTCTCGTTCCAAAGGATTACTCGTGCGAATTCGTGCTCTTGCGACCGTCACCGTCGCCACTTCCCTTCTTCTCGGAACCGCCGGGTGTGGCGTGTTCGTCGAGACTGCAACGCTCAAGCCCTATTACGCGAGCGACGGAGTCAATGTCACCGTTGGCGACGTCCACTTCCGCAACGTACTCTTCGTCGTCAACGACAATGGTGACGCCGCTCTCGTGGCCAGCATCGTCAACGACGGCTCGTCACTCGAACTCGTCTCAGTCGAGGTTCGTGGCGCAACGATTCTCTCAACTGAAATTGGCGCATACCCCGGACTCACCAAGGTCGGAATCCCCGACGAGAACCCGGTGGTCTTCTACGGCGCCGGGGTCGTCGCCGGTGAATACGTCGACGTGTACGTCCAATACGGCGCGAACGACGGTCAGCTGATCAGCGTTCCCGTGCTCGATGGAACCGAAGCGTTCTACGCCCCGTACGTTCCCGATGCCGCGGTAGAGATCGAACCGCCCGTCACCAGCGCTCCGTAAGGAACCGCTACTTCTTGCCCTGGTTCGCGACGGCGGCTGCGCCAGCAGCGGCCGCTTCGGGATCAAGGTATTCGCCCTGGCCAATCGGCTTCAGGTTGTCGTCCAACGTGTAGACGAGCGGGATACCGGTCGGGATATTGAGTTCGGCGATATCGTCGTCCGAAATTTCCTCGAGGTGCTTGACCAGTGCACGTAGCGAGTTGCCGTGCGCGGTGACGAGCACCGTCTTACCGGCCTGAAGGTCGGGCGCGATGTCGCTTTGCCAGTAGGGCAACATGCGGTCGATGACGAGCTTGAGTGATTCAGTGCGCGGAAGATCCGCGCCCAGACCCGCATACCGTTCGTCATTCGCCTGCGACCATTCCGACGAGTCGTCGAGCGGGGGCGGCGGAACGTCGAATGAACGACGCCACAACTGGAACTGTTCGGGTCCGAATTCCTCGAGGGTCTGCGCCTTGTCCATCCCCTGCAGAGCGCCATAGTGACGTTCGTTGAGGCGCCACGAACGCTTGACGGGAATCCACAGGCGGTCGGCGCGGTCAAGCGCGATATTCGCGGTCTGAATCGCACGCGACAAAACGCTGGTGTACAACACGTCCGGCTTGAGCCCCCCGCTCTCGGCGAGAAGTTCTCCGGCGCGAGTCGCCTCACCGACGCCCTGCTCGGACAGTCGAACGTCCACCCATCCGGTGAACAAGTTTTTCTGGTTCCACGTCGAATTTCCGTGGCGAAGCAGGATGAGTGTGTGGGTCATGTCCACTAGCCTAACCAGCCAGAATGGACGGGTGGTAGTCGGACGAATCACGCGAGGAACGACGGGGACGAATCGTCTTCGTCGCTCAGACCGCTGGCTTGTTCGACACCCACGCGTGCGGGCGATGACCGATCCGCTTGTCGTCGACCTGGGCTTTGGTGCCGCGCAACACACAACCCTCGAGTTAGCGGACCGCATCAGTTCGGTCAAGCCCGGCGCTCGAATTATCGGGATTGAAATCGACCCTGAGCGCGTTGCCGCCGCCAAACCGTTCGAAACCGAAACCGTCACTTTCCGTCACGGCGGTTTCGAAATCCCGACCGACCGCTCACCCGACATCATTCGCGCGTTCAACGTGCTGCGTCAGTACGACGAGCCTGAAGTCGCTGAAATTTGGGCACAGGTCAGCTCGAGGCTCTCCCCCGGCGGC
>JBEGTE010000076.1:0-7020 GCA_041179605.1 Actinomycetota bacterium
GCAATGGGCGGCGGAGCCCGGTTCACGTCGGGCGGACCCGGCGGCCAGGGCGGCTTCGAAGACATGTTCGGCAACCTCTTCGGCGGTGGCGGCGGGCAGCGCGTTCGATTCCAACCCGGTGCCGAGGACTTGTTCGGCGGCCTGTTTGGCGATGGTGGCAGCCCGTTCGGCGGTCAGCAGCGTGGTGGTCAAAACCCGCGCAAGGGTGCCGACCTCACCGCAGCGATCACCATCGATTTCCGCACCGCCATGAACGGTGGCGAGGTCAGCCTCGACGCGAAGGGGTCCAAGCCCCTCCACATCGCAATTCCTGCGGGTGTCGCCGACAAGCAAAAGATCCGCGTGCGCGGCAAGGGCGAAGCGAGCATGACGGGCGGTCCCGCCGGTGACCTCGTCCTCACGGTCTCCGTCACCGAGCACCCCGTTTTCTCGCGCGACGGCAACAACATTCGAGTTGACGTTCCGGTCACAATCCCCGAGGCGATTCTGGGTGCGACGATCGAGGTGCCGACTCTCGACGGCGAGCGCGTCAAAGTCAAGGTCCCTGCGAACACTCCCAGCGGCCGCGTCCTGCGAGTTCGCGACCGCGGAATTTCGGTCAAGGGAAAGAAGGGCGATCTGCTCGCGACGATCCTCATCGTCACCCCCGAGACACTGTCAGACCAGGCCAAGTCGCTCATCGAAAGATTTGACGCCGAGACGACCAGCGGAAACCCTCGTGACGCGCTGTACGGCAAGGCCGAGAGTTAGGGGCGGAGATGTTCACCGAAAACGACCCGATCTTCCCCATCGCCCAGGCCGCAGAGCTGGCCGGCCTGCACCCGCAGACCCTTCGCCAATACGACCGCCTCGGACTGGTCAGTCCGACCAGAACGGCTGGGCAGTCGCGCCGCTACTCGATGCGCGATGTTGTTCAGTTGCGCGAGGTGCAGCGCCTGTCCAACGAGGGACTCAACCTCGAAGGAATTCGCCGAATTCTCGAACTTGAAAACGCAGTGCGCGTTCTTAGTGACCGCGTCCGTGAACTCGAAGCGGTCATCGCCGACGAAGTACTGACCCGTCCCGGCGGTCGTGTCTTCGCGGCGGGCCAGGGCGGCGATGTCATCCCGCTTCGCGCCGGAACCCGCGCACAGAAATCAAACCAGGTCGTCCTGTGGCGACGCTCCTGGTGGAACTAGACCGAACGGACACAAGGAGGAGACATGGCAAACATGCAAGGCGCTCCCTCTACGCAGGAGGAGCAGAAGACCGCCCTCGAGCAATTCGGGGTCAACCTCACCGCGATTGCGCGGACGGGGAAACTCGATCCGGTCATCGGTCGTGACGCCGAGATCCGACGCATCACCCAGGTGTTGACGCGTCGCACCAAGAACAACCCCGTTCTCATCGGGGAACCCGGTGTCGGAAAAACTGCGGTCGTCGAGGGACTCGCTCAGCGAATCGTCGCGGGCGATGTCCCCGACAGCCTCAAAGACAAGGACATCGTGTCACTCGACCTCGCAGCTCTCGTCGCCGGGGCGAAGTATCGGGGCGAGTTTGAAGAACGACTGAAGGCCGTTCTCAAGGAAATCGATGAATCCGACGGACGGGTCATCACGTTCATCGATGAACTGCACACTCTTATGGGCGCCGGTGGCGGTGAGGGATCGGTAGCGGCGGCGAACATGCTCAAGCCGATGCTGGCCCGGGGTGAACTCCGACTCATCGGTGCGACGACGCTGGACGAATACCGCGAATACATCGAGAAGGACGCCGCGCTGGAGCGTCGATTCCAGCAGGTGTACGTGGGCGAGCCCAGCGTCGAGGACACCATCGCGATTCTGCGTGGGCTTAAGGAGCGGTACGAGGCACACCACAAGGTCGTCATCGCCGACAGCGCCCTGATCGCCGCGGCGACACTGTCCAACCGTTACATCACGTCCCGCCAGCTTCCCGACAAGGCAATCGACCTCGTCGACGAGGCGGCCAGCCGACTCAAGATGGAGATTGAATCGTCTCCCGTCGAGATTGATGAACTGCGTCGACTCGTCGATCGGCTCACGATCGAGGAGCTCGCCCTCAAGAAGGAGAAGGACGACGCGTCGCGTGAGCGACTGACGAAGTTGCGCGACGAACTCGAAGCGAAGCGCGCCACTCTGTCTGAGTTGCAGGAGCGTTGGGCGGCCGAGAAGGCGTCGCTGCAGGGCGTTGGTGACCTCAAGACAAAGCTCAACGATGCTCGAATCGAACTCGACCGTGCGATGCGCGAGGGGAACTACGAAAAGGCATCGAAATACAACTACGAAGTCATTCCGTCGATTGAGAAGAGCATCGCGGATGCGGAAAGCGTCGAGCAGTCGGGTGACCGCATGGTCAACGACCAGGTCACCGAGGACGACATCGCCGCGGTTGTCGCCGCGTGGACGGGCATCCCCGTCGACAAGTTGACGCAGGGCGAGACTGAAAAGTTGCTCAACCTCGAACGCGAACTGGGCAAGCGACTGGTGGGCCAACTCGACGCGGTCAAGGCCGTCGCGGACGCGGTTCGCCGCTCGCGCGCGGGGATTTCGGATCCGAACCGACCGACGGGTTCATTTCTGTTCCTCGGCCCGACGGGTGTCGGAAAGACTGAACTCGCGAAGACGCTCGCCGACTATCTGTTTGACGACGAAAAGGCGCTGGTTCGAATAGACATGAGCGAATACGGCGAAAAGTTCGCGGTCTCCCGGCTCATCGGCGCCCCGCCCGGGTACATCGGTTACGAAGAGGGTGGACAGCTCACCGAAGCCGTTCGTCGCCGCCCGTACTCGGTGATTCTGCTCGACGAGGTCGAGAAGGCGCACCCCGAAGTGTTCGACCTGCTTCTGCAGGTCCTCGACGACGGCCGCTTGACCGACGGGCAGGGTCGAACAGTCGACTTCCGCAACACGATTCTTATCCTCACGTCGAATCTCGGCTCTGGTTACCTCGTCGATCCCGACCTGTCATGGGCGGACAAGCGCAACGCGGTCAACGAGACCGTTCGCCAGGCGTTCAAGCCGGAGTTCATCAACCGACTCGATGACCTTGTCATCTTTGCGCCGTTGACGACCGAAGACCTGCAGCGGATCGTTGACATCACCATCGACCGCGTGACCGAGCGATTGACGGAACGCCGACTGACCCTTGGCGTGACACCCGCCGCGCGCATGTGGCTGGCCGAACGTGGCTACGACCCGATTTACGGAGCGCGTCCGCTGCGTCGACTCATGCAGCGTGAAATTGACGACCGCCTCGCGACCGCCCTCATCTCGGGCGCAATTGCCGACGGGGATAACGTTGTGGTTGACGTTGCCGCCGACGGGGATTCGCTCACCGTTTCACCCAACTCATAACCAGAAAGTCACCATGAACAAGCGCGCCACAACGTCCTTCCCGATCCTCGACGTTCTTGCTGAGCGTTGGAGCCCCCGCGGTTTTGACCAGAGCAACACCCTCACGATGGCGGACCTCGGTCCGGCTTTCGAAGCGGCACGTTGGGCACCTTCCGCCAACAACCTTCAGCCGTGGAGTTTCATCGTCGGATTCCGCGGCGATGAGACGTTCGAGAAGATTGCGGCAACGCTGTCCGGCTTCAACGCGGCGTGGGCACCGCACGCGAGCGCCCTCATTGTCACCGTGACGAACACGGTGACAGCCTCGGGACGCCCCAATGTTTACGCACGCTACGACCTCGGTCAGGCTGTTGCACACCTGTCGATCCAGGCACAGGCGGACGGGATTTACCTGCACCAGATGGGCGGCTTTGACATCGAAGCACTGACCGACGCTCTCGGTGTCGACGAGCCGCTCGAGGTGGTTACCGTGATCGCCGCTGGAGTCCCGGCCGATCCGACAACGCTTCCTGACGACCTCGCCGAGCGTGAGGCCGCACCGCGCGAGCGCAAGGACATCAGCGACTTCGTCCGCTAACTCCCGGTAGCCGTTCCTTAATCTCGCGTTCACCGGCACACGCGATAATTGACGCGTGCTTCAGGTTGCCAGTGGTTACGCGGTCATCGCGATTATCGCGGTGGCGGGTTTCCTATTTCGACGAACCGGCTTCCTCGACGAATCCGCCGTCAAGTTGGTTCACCGACTGACGTTCTTCATCGCGACGCCCGCGCTATTCTTCACCGCATTGTCGACGGCCGACGTCCAGACACTGTTGTCGACGTATTTCCCGGTCATCGCGATTGTGTCGGTCGTCGGACTGGTGCTCGCGGCCGTGCTTGCGCGTGTGCTTTTCCGCGAACAGTTTGCAACCGCGGTCGCGACGGCGACGAGCGCGTCCTACATGAACGCGAACTTCGTCGGAATCCCGCTCGCGACGTACGTTCTGGGGGACGCGACTCTGTCGACCCCGGTCATGCTGTTTCAACTTCTCGTCGTCAGCCCTGTTCTACTCGCCATTTTCGATCACGCGTCAACGGGAAAGGTGACCGTGAAATCCGTCATCACTCAACCCGTGACGAATCCGATCATCATCGCGAGCGTCCTCGGGGCCATCATCGGGCTGGGTGGTTGGGACGTGCCGTTCGTCCTCGCGGAACCGCTGCGGCTGATGGGCACTGCTTCCGTCCCGCTCGCCCTGCTGCTTCTCGGGATGACGTTCCACGGCGACTCCGTATTTGCGAAGGGTAATCGCGGCCCGGTCGTGATGGCCACCGTCGTCAAACTCGTCGTGATGCCAGTGGCCGGCTGGTTCCTGGCGAGTCAGGTCTTCCACCTCGACGCGAACACTGTGTGGGTGGTGACACTGCTGCTGGCGTTGCCAACCGGGTTCAACGCCCAGAACTACACGATGCGATATGGGTTGTCGGATCGCACAGCGCGCGACACCATCGCGTTGACAACAATTCTTGCGGTGACGTTGCTGCTCGCGCTGCCGACCGGGTTCAACGCCCAGAACTACACGATGCGATATGGGTTGTCGGATCGCACAGCGCGCGACACCATCGCGTTGACAACAATTCTTGCGCTGCCCGTGATGCTCGTCATCGCGCTGTTGCTCGCGCCAATGGGCTAACTCACCAGAACATCGGTCGGTCGTCATCGTCCGATTCGGCACCCGAATCAGAGATTTCGACGACGACGGGGACGTGGTCGGACGGCTGTTCGCCCTTGCGCTGGTCTCGGTCGATGAATGCGTCCGTCACCGCGTCTCGGAATCCGGCCGACCCCAGGATGAAGTCGATCCGCAACCCTTCGTCGCGGGGGAATGCGAGGTTTTTGTAATCCCAGTAGGTGTAGCCGGTCGGGACGGTGGGGCGAACGACGTCGAACAAGCCCATCCGCTCAAATTCGGCGAACGACGACCGTTCGACGGGGGAAACGTGAGTCGATTGACCGACAATCATTCGCGGATCGCCGCAATCGGCGTCGGTCGGCGCAATGTTGAAGTCGCCCATGATGGCAAGTCGCTCGTGAGTGCGCATCTCGACCGCGGTCGAGGAACGCAACGCCTCGAGCCACCTGAGTTTGTATTCGAAGTGGGGATCGTCGAGAGAGCGACCGTTCGGGACGTACAGGCTCCAGAGACGAACGCCGGCGACGGTCGCACCGATCGCCCGCGCTTCGAGCGGCGGCTCCCCATTTCCGTCGTGATCCTTCGCGAAGCCGGGCATCCCCTCAAACCCGACGGTTATGTCAGAAAATCCCAGCCTCGAGACGAGAGCGACACCGTTCCACTGACTCAGCCCGTGATGAGCGATCTCGTATCCGGCGGCTTCCAGTGCGGCAACGGGGAACTGCTCATCCTTGCACTTCGTTTCCTGCAGGGCGAGAACGTCCACGTCGGTCGCCTGCAACCAATCAACGACCCGATCGATGCGAGTTCGAATCGAGTTGATGTTCCACGTTGCAATGCGCACAGGTGCGAGTTTAGGCGGTCGGATAGAGTAGATGGGTGACTGACGCCCGCTTCACCCTGACGAGCGGCAAAAAGGCCACCTATTACATTGACCTTCGCAAAGTCAGCCTCGACCACCGCGTCGCCCCGCTGATTGGTGACGTCATGGTCGACCTCATCGCGGACATTCCCGACATCGCGGCCGTCGGCGGGCTCACGATGGGCGCCGACCCGATTGCGTCAGCCGTACTGCATCGAGGTGTGCTCGCGGGGAAGACGTACGACGCCTTCGTCGTTCGCAAGGAGCCGAAAGACCACGGCCGCGGCAAGCAGGTCGAAGGACCTGACCTGAAAGGCAAGCGCGTCATCGTTCTTGAAGACACGTCGACGACGGGCGGAAGCCCGATCAAGGCGGCCGAGGCGCTCGAACGCGAGGGAGCAATCGTTGTCGCCGTCGCAGTTGTTGTCGATCGCGACACGGGAGCACGTGAAATCATCGAAGGTGCCGGGTACGAATACCGTGCGGCGCTGGGGCTGAAGGAATTGGGACTCGAATGACCGACGACAACCGCCAAGAAGATGCCGATTGGCTGAAGGACGCGTTTGACCGCGCTCTTCGTGGTGACAATGGCGTCGCCCCTGACGCAGCTCGCCCGGCGGCAAACCCGTTCGGTGTGACACCGCAGCCGACAGACCCGCGCGAGACCGAGGGTCCAGTCGGACACAACGAGCTCGACCTCGATTTCGAAACCGAGTCGACGGTTCCCCCGCAGGCGTTTTTGCCCGTCGTGGATTTCGGCGACGAGCCGACCTCGGACGACAATGAGCCGGAACCGGACCCGTTCGCCGTCTTTTCGATGACGGACTCTGCGACGCCGACGGAACCGACCGACGTTGTTGACGCTCCCGCCGAAACCGTTCCGCTTATTCAACCGACGGTGAACGCAGTACCGGAACACATCGAAGCGAACCCGACCGAGGCGCTCGACACGGTCGACGCACCGACGGTTGTTCAGCCCGTATCCGAGCCGACGCCGACGGGAACGGTCGATGGCCTTGACGCTCTGTTCGGTGACGACAAGTTCTCGGACGCGACGACCGCGCTGATTTCTCCACCCGTTGCCGCAGACACCATCCGAATGGTGCGCGAACCG
Source organism: Actinomycetota bacterium (assembly GCA_041179605.1). Lineage (GTDB taxonomy): Bacteria > Actinomycetota > Actinomycetes > Actinomycetales > Microbacteriaceae > MWH-TA3. Next base: position 7,003 of record JBEGTE010000076.1, read on the forward strand.
GTTGCTTCCGACGCACCG
>JBEGTE010000077.1:0-4760 GCA_041179605.1 Actinomycetota bacterium
GTGATGGTGACGATGAAGCCGACAGCCTGCGCGAATGTCGGGCCGGCAGGTGACTCGACATACTCGGGCGCCTTGAGGCGCGGGCGAATGACCGCCTTGAAGAACAGACCGTATGGGTGGTTCTGAACCCCTCCGATCGCTCCCCACAGGAAGATTCCGGACAGGATGACGAGCAGCAGGTAACCGGGCGCTTCGAGATCAATCGGTGCCGACGCAAGACCAACCGTCAACCACACGTCAACAAGCAACAATGCTGCGGTGATAGTCGCGCCGAATCGAGGACCGCGCGGGTCGATGCCAGTTTGGGTGCTCATATGCTGATCTCCTCGGTGGGTTCGACGGTCTTTCCGTCGATGGCGTTGATGAAAGTTTCGACGGGTGCGACACCGTGAATACGAGCACGAATCTCTCCTTCGGGCCCGATGATAAACGTCGTCGGGGTGCTGCGCACGGAGAGGTTGTTCGCCAGGTCAAGGTGCTCGACCGCGTCGACCACGACGTGCTCGACGTCGCTGCGGTACAGGGCGATCTGCTCGAGTCGCGGCTTCAGTTGCGCGCACGGAGCACACAGTTCGGTGGTGAACTGCAGCAGAGTCGTCTTTCCCGCGACACGGTAATCCAGCGAAATTGTCTGGCCGGACACGGCCACGACACGCCCCTGTCCGCGCTTCCACACCAGGCCGAACACCGTCGCGACGGCGACGAGACCAAGGATCACTGCGAACTCCATGCCTCCACGCTATGCGTCGACGTTCGCCCGCGCTCGTTCGTTTCACTGTGTTACGCGCGATGGAACCCGAGCTTCTCGTACAAAGCGACCGCGGGATTCGAGTCGGTCACGTACAGAGTCAGGTCGGTGTAATTGACCTTGGCGAGTGCCTCCGCTGCGGCTCGAATCAACGATGTCGCCAGTCCGCGACCGGTGTGTGCGGGGTGGGTGTACACGAACACGACGAGGGGTACGCCTTGGAAGAGCGTACAGATGATTTGGCTCACGACGACTCCGTCGACACGCGCCTGCAGGGATGCCTGGGGAAGGAACGTGCCGTATTCGCCGGAAATCGTGTTGTGGATTTCGGCGGCAGCGACTGATTCGTCGTCGCCGTCCTCCCAATCAACGGTTCCGCGGTAGCTCGCGACCATCAACGCCGCAGCGGTGTCGATGTCTGCAGTGTCGAACGGTTCAACGTCGCCAGTAGCCGCGCCAAGGCTTGCGGGCGTTGCTGCCATTTTGATTTTGGTCACGATGCCATTCTCCAAGTTGGATGAGCCAAACTCGGTAGGCTGGTGGGCATGACCGATGTTGAATTCCGCAGTGACGTCACTGTCGAACTTGTTCGTTCGTCCGCGCACGACAGCGACGTGCTGTTCGCCGCCCGCGTGTCCACCCAGGGCGAGCAGTCGCTGGCCGGGGCCGAAGAGGAAGCCGGCGAGCGCGACAAGGGTCTGATCAACTACCTCATGCGTGACCGTCACGGCTCGCCGTTCGAGCACAACTCGATGACGTTCTACGTTCAGGCACCAATCTTCGTGTTCCGCGAATTCATGCGTCACCGCATCGCGTCGTACAACGAGGAATCGGGTCGTTACCGCGAACTTCGTCCCGTTTTCTACGTGCCGAACACCGACCGCAACCTCGTTCAGATCGGAAAAACCGGTCACTACGAGTTCATCCCTGGTTCGCCGGAACAGTACGAAATTGTCGACCGCGAAATCCGCCAGTCCTGCACGAACGCGTACGAGTCGTACCAGCGCATGCTCGACGCCGGTATCGCCCGCGAGGTTGCTCGTGCGGTCCTGCCCGTCACCATCTACTCGTCGATGTACGTCACGATGAACGCCCGCGCTCTCATGAACTTCTTGTCGCTACGCACCATGCGAGAAGGAACGCACTTCCCGTCGTTCCCGCAGCGCGAGATCGAGATGGTCGCGGAAAAGATGGAGAACTTCTGGGTTGACCTGATGCCGATGACGGCGGCGGCGTTCAACGCGAACGGCCGAGTGGCGCCGTAGTAGCCTAGAACCTATGTCATTTCACAACTCGAACCCGTTCGGCCAGGTGCTCGTCGCCCTGGTCACGCCGTTCGACGCTGACGGCGAGGTCGACTGGCCGGCCGTCGAAAAGTTGATGGATGACGTCATCACGGCAGGTGCGGACGGGCTCGTCATCACGGGGACGACGGGTGAAACTTCGACCCTGACAGACCCCGAAAAGCTGAAGTTGGTCGAGGTCGGCAAGTCCGTCTCCGCGGGCCGCGCCAAAATCATTACGGGTGGTGGCTCGAACGAAACCGCTCACGCCATCGACCTGTACAAGAAGTCGGAGAAGCTCGGCGCCGACGGCATCATGATCGTCACGCCGTACTACAACAAGCCGACACAGGCGGGTGTGCTCACGCACTTCCGACTCATCGCCGATGCGACCGACTTGCCGGTCATCCTGTACGACATCCCCGGTCGTGCCGGAATCGAAATCAAGTACGAGACGTTCCTTCGAGCCGCCAAGCACCCGAACATCGTCGCGGTCAAGGACGCCAAGGGAAACCTCGCCGAGGCGTCGCGCATCATGAACGAAACCGACCTCATGTACTTCTCGGGGGATGATGCCAACACGCTGCCGCTCATGTCGATCGGCGCGAAGGGTCTTATCGGCGTCACCGCGAACATTGCGGCAACCCCGTACCGAACTATCGTCGACGCCGTCAACCGCGGCGACCTCGCTGCGGCGACCGAACAGCACAAACTGCTCGAGCCGCTTGTCCGCGCAACCATGAACCACGTTCCGGGGACGGTTGCAACCAAGTACATCCTTCACGGGCTGGGGCGCATCGGTTCGCCGCGCGTCCGTTTGCCGCTTGTCGGCCCCGAAGACCATGAAGCCGCACTCATCGAAGACACCCTGTCCAAGGTTGTCGGAGTTGCCGGCGTTGACTTTGCCGAATTCCGACCGGACCGTAACGCCGCAGCCGGTGGCGCGCTCCCGAAGATTCACGGCACCACACGCTAAGAGAGGGGCTCATGCCTCGTTTCATCAGTGAACCTCGCCCGCTCGAATCGGGCTCGCTGCGCATCATCCCGTTGGGCGGACTGGGCGAAATCGGCCGGAACATGACCGTCTTCGAGTTCGACGGTCGACTGCTCATCGTCGACTGTGGCGTTCTTTTTCCTGAGGAAACACAGCCTGGTGTCGACCTGATCCTTCCCGACTTTTCGCCCATCAAGGACCGTCTCGACGACATCGTCGGAATCGTTCTGACGCACGGGCACGAAGACCACATCGGAGCGGTTCCGTACCTGCTGCGTCTGCGCCAGGACATCCCGTTGTACGGCTCACGTCTCACGCACGCTCTGGTCGACGCGAAGTTGGCGGAACACAAGATTCGCCCCGAACTGAAGAGGGTCGAGGACGGTCAGCGCCTCAACGTCGGACCGTTCGACCTCGAGTTCGTCGCCGTCAACCACTCCATCCCGGATGCGCTCGCGGTCGCGATTCGCACCCCGGCCGGTCTGGTCATCGGAACCGGTGACTTCAAGATGGACCAGTTGCCGCTCGACGGTCGCCTGACGGACCTTCGTGCGTTCGCGCGACTCGGCGAAGAGGGCGTTGACGTCTTCATGACCGATTCGACCAACGCCGACGTTCCCGGTTTCACGCCGCTGGAAAAGGACATCGGTCCGGTCATCGAACAGGTCATGCACCGCACCAAGGGCAAGGTCGTTGTCGCGTCCTTCGCCAGCCACGTTCACCGCGTTCAGCAGGTCATCGACGCGGCCGTCGCCAACGGTCGTCACGTCGTGTTCGTCGGCCGCTCGATGGTGCGCAACATGGGTATCGCTAAGGACCTCGGGTACCTGACGATTCCGGACGGCATCATCGTCGACCTCAAGGACGCTCTCGAGATGCCCGACGACCGAGTCGTGTTCATGTCGACCGGTTCGCAGGGGGAGCCGATGGCGGTCCTCTCGCGCATCGCGAACAAGGAACACCAAATCGAGATCGGTGAGGGCGACACCGTCATCCTTGCGTCCTCGCTGATTCCCGGAAACGAAAACGCCGTATTCCGCGTTATCAACGGGCTCATCGCAATCGGCGCACACGTCGTCCACAAGGGCAACGCCAAAGTGCACGTGTCCGGCCACGCCGCCGCCGGTGAACTGCTGTACTGCTACAACATCGTCAAGCCCAAAAATGTCTTCCCGATTCATGGCGAGGCGCGTCACCTTTACGCCAACGCGGAAATCGCGATGCTGACGGGTGTCCCCAAACAGAACACGATCATCGCCGAAAACGGTACGGTCGTGGACCTCGCCGACGGAGTGATGACGGTCGCCGGACAGCTCGACCTCGGGTTTGTCTATGTCGATGGTTCGTCCGTCGGTGAGATCACCGACGCCGACCTCAAGGACCGCCTCATCCTCGCCGAAGAGGGATTCATCACCATCTTCACCGCGGTCGACCCCAACACGGGCGCCGTTGTGGTGGGACCCGAAATCCACGCACGCGGATTCGCCGAGGACGACTCGGTGTTCGACGACGTCAAGCCCCAGATTGTGCAGGCGCTTGCGGAAGCGGCGGCGAGCGGAATCCGTGACCCGCATCAGTTCCAGCAGGCGGTCCGCCGAGTCGTTGGTCGCTGGGTGAATACGCAACACCGACGTCGCCCGATGATTGTTCCCGTCGTCATCGAGGCGTAACTCATCTGAAATCCGACCGCCACATCGGTCAGCGATAATTGGGGTATGACCGACCCGATTGTTCT
>JBEGTE010000078.1:0-4729 GCA_041179605.1 Actinomycetota bacterium
CGTAAGCGACATCTCAACGGGCTTTGATTTATTTGCGTCTGACGACCGTTGTTTCGGTGCCGGCGGTATCGATACGAGCTATTGGCAAGACGGTGCAGACGTCCGCTTCTACCAAGCACAGGCGGGGTGCAACGGTGACAACGGCGGAACTTTCACCTACCCCAACGATGCTGTTCAAGTTAGCGATTCCCTCTGGGGCTTTGTCGGTGATGTTGCGGAAATTGGTGAAATCACAACTCTCCCGAACACAGGAAACGGAGGCGCCCGAATTCGCTTGACCGTCGAGGACGGCTCGGACGGTCTGGTCGCAATCCGTTACGACGTACCAGCTACGCCACTTGCTTCCACTGGTTTCGACACGGTCGGCTCGATCGTCGCTGGTGTCGCAATGATCGCGGGTGGCGCGGTTATCGCAACTCGTCGCCGACGCGCATCGCGCTAGACAATCCAACGCTGCGGGAGTCCTTCGGGGCTCCCGCAGTTTTTTATGCCCCACCCGTGCGATAAACTGGAGGGCTGGACACCCGCCGAACAGAGGAAAGGAGGCGCGAGATGCCACGCGAAAAGGGTTCAACCGTTGTTGCGAGTAACCGCAAGGCGCGCCACGACTACCTCATTGAGGACACGTTCGAGTGCGGGCTCGTATTGACGGGCACCGAGGTCAAAGCACTCCGCCAGGGAAAGGCGTCCCTCGTAGACGGCTGGGCTCAGATCGTCGACGGTGAAATGTGGATGGAATCCGTTCACATCCCCGAGTGGATTTCCGGGGCGTGGACGAACCACTCCACAAGGCGAAAGCGCAAGTTGCTTCTACACAAGGCCGAAATCGTCAAGATCTCGCACCGAGTCAAGGACGGCGGCTACACGCTCGTTCCGCTCCAGATTTATTTCCTGGACGGTCGTGCCAAGGTTGAACTTGCAATTGCGAAGGGTAAGAAGGACTACGACAAGCGTCAGACGCTGAAGGAACGCGAGGACAAGCGCGAAGCGGATCGCGCGATGAAGTCAAAGACTTACCGATAAGGGAATAATTTGTCGCCGGTGCGATTTACACTGGTGGAGTCGCACAAGCGACAGTTGAAAACTCCATAGCGTGGAATGTGACCCGCCCCCACTTGGGGATGATCGGTTTCGACAGTGTGTTCTAAGTCGGAGAGAAGCGGGTCGAGGATGCAGGGTTATCTCGTAAACGCCCCTTGCAAACCAATAGGTGCCAACGCTAAGCGCACCGACTTCGCTCTCGCCGCCTAATAAGCCGCTATCGAAGTCCGTCAGACCGGGTTTGCCTTTGGCCCGGACCCTGGCGTCATTAAGAAGGCTTGCTGTAACCCCGTGTTTCAGGGGGTTATGGGACTCTAACTGAGACTGGGCTTGTCGATCTAGGTGCCTCAACCAAAGTTCGGAGCCGAGTAGAACGATTGTGAGGATACGCCCGTAGAAGGCTTCGGCTGTTCATATTGGACGGGGGTTCAATTCCCCCCATCTCCACGACGAGCGATTGTGTTTCGGACGCAGTCGTTGTTGGTCACATTCCACGCTCTGGTTCACACCCGTTAGGGGAAATCATGTCGTTCGGCGCCGCAATTGCCAGCTATTTCCGCAACTATGTCACGTTCAGTGGGCGTGCCCGCCGCAGCGAATTCTGGTTCGCTGCCCTGTTCACGTTCCTGGTCAGCGCGGCGATTTCGATTGTCTTCCCCGGAACCACCGAATACATCAACGGCTTTGAGGTGCAGCAAAGCTCGCCCGCATCGCAGCTGTGGTCCCTCGCAACTCTTGTGCCTTCGCTGGCCATCACCTGGCGACGACTGCACGACATCGGCCGCAAGGGAACATACTTCTTCTTCGTCCTCATCCCCATTGCGGGGGCCATCATGCTTCTCATTCAGCTCGTCAAGGACAGCGAGCCTGGAGCCAACCAGTTTGGCGAACCCGTCAAATAATCAGACAATCGCGGACGTGACATGGACTCTTTCCTCGTTGGGGCAATCGTTATTGGGCTAGTCGCTCTGCCCTTCATAGGCGCGAAGTGGTCGTACATCGTCTCGATCGTCATTGCGGGACTGCTCGCGAGTTACGGCATTGTGGGACTCGTCACAACCGCGGTCTCCCTTCCGTTCACCAATTCCGATCTTGCGTTCGCAATCTCTGGAGTGTTTTTTGCAGCCGGGTGTCTCGTCGCACTCGTCGCGTGGGTGATACGACGCCGTGTTATCAAGCGATCGGCGTCGAATTGGAGTTGATCTATGCACTTGGCGGGATTGTGGCGTTTGCCCTTGTCTTGTCCATTCCCGCCCGGCGTTTCGAGAAGCGAACCGGGAAAAAACTTGGGCGTGGAGCAGGAGCCGCGGTTCTCGATTCGCTCAACATGATTTACCAGCCGTCGGCGCAGAATGCGGCAGAGATCCGCGAAGAACAAAAGGAAATGCGAACGGCTATCCCCGCCGCCGAGGACAAGGACTTCGCGAACAAGCGAATTGTGATTCGTCTGCCAGACGAATCTGTGTGACGTTGTCGCGAACGCTGGGAGATTTCACAGTTTCGCCCCGTAGGCTCAGGTGATGAGCGCACTTCTCTTGACGCAGTCGACATCGAACTACACCGAACTCCTGTCGCGCGTGAAGTCCGCGGGTCTGCTTGCCAAGAAGCCTTCCTTTTACATCGTCCGCCTCGCCGTGATTTCGGCGATCGCGGTGGGTTTGTGGGTCGCAGGGGGTTTCCTGGGGGTGTCGACGCTGCACGAATCGGTGGTGATCGGCATCGCCTTCGTCATCGCGGGCTTGCTGGGAGTTCTCGGAGCACAGTACGGGTTCATTGCACACGAGGCTGCACACCGCCAGATCTTTCACAACAACAAGTTAAACGACTGGGCCGGACTTTTCCTCGCGAACCTGTTCGCCGGGTTGTCCTATGGATTCTGGATGCGCAAGCACAACAAACATCACCAGAAGCCCAATCAGATTGGGCAGGACCCTGACATCGCGATTCGTGTCCTTAGCTTCACCGTCGAGTCGCGCAACGAAAAGCGCGGACTTGAACGGTGGGTGTCGAATCGCCAAGGATACCTATTCCCCGTGTTGCTATTTTTGACCGGGTTCGACCTACTACTTGACTCGTTCCAGGCCCTACGCCGCACAGATCGTCCGGTCGGAATTCGCGCGTTGGAGTTTGCACTGATGGTCATCCGCCAGACTGCACCGTACGTGATCATGGGGTTGATGTTCGGGTGGCTCTGGGCAATCGCATTGTGGCTGTTCATGATGATGACATTCGGGTTCTTTATGGGTGCCGCTTTCGCGCCGAACCACAAAGGGATGCCACTCGTTCCACGTGACGCGAAAATTGACTTCTTTGAACGCCAGGTGCTGACCAGTCGGAACATCCGCGGAAGCTGGCTCAAAGACAACCTGATGGGTGGACTGAACTATCAAGTCGAACACCACTTGTTCCCGTCGATGGCACGTCCGTACCTCAAGAAAGCGCACGAAATTGTCGTCGCCTATTGCGCGGACAAGAACATCACTCTTGTGGAGATGAACCTGATGTCGTCGTACAAGGCGATTGTGGTTTATCTCAACAAGGTGGGGCTTAGTGGCAACGTTGATCCGTTTGTATGCCCGATGGTGGCGGACCTTCGCCCTCGCCACTAGGCACCTTCGCGTTACGCTTGGTCCATGAGTTGGCTCGTAACCGGCGGGGCCGGATACATCGGTTCGCACGTCGTTCGCGCTTTCGCCGCTGCGGGAATTGACGTCGTCGTTCTCGATAACCTGTCGAGCGGGCATCGCGAATTTGTCCCAGCTGGCGTCCCCTTCGTCAATGCCTCGATCACGGATGACGTCGCACTTCGCGACTTATTCGCGGTTCACGACATTGACGGAGTCGTCCACCTCGCCGGTTACAAGTACGCGGGGGAGTCGGTGAAGTTCCCTCTCGTCACGTACGACCAAAACGTCACGGGAACTGCGGTGCTTCTTGAGGCAATGGCGACTGCCGGGACAGGCCGAATTGTGTTTTCATCGTCCGCTGCAGTGTACGGAACGCCGCGCGTTGACGTCGTAACCGAATCGACCGAGACGAACCCACAATCGCCCTATGGTGAAACGAAACTTATCGGCGAGTGGCTGATCCGTGACCAGGCTGTTGCCGCAGGACTGGCCTATACGAGCCTTCGCTATTTCAACGTTGTCGGATCCGGCACGGACGAGGTCGCCGACACCAGTCCCCACAATTTGTTCCCGCTGATTTTCCGCGCTCTCGCCGAGGGTCGGACCCCCGCAATCTTTGGCGACGACTACCCGACGGTTGACGGCACGTGTGTTCGCGACTACGTGCATGTCGCCGACGTCGCCGAGGCCCACGTCTCGGCAGCGAAGGCGCTCATGGATGGCAAAGCCCTCGAGCCTGTCTACAATCTCGGCTCCGGCGCTGGAACGTCAGTTGGGGAAATCATGGCGGCAGTGAAGTCCGTCACAGGAATCGACTTCGAGCCTGACATTAAGCCTCGTCGCGCCGGAGACCCCAGTCAGATTGTGGCGGACGGCAAACTCGCCGCGCGCGACCTTGGCTGGGAACAACGTCACACCGTCGAGTCGATGGTTGCGACGGCCTGGTCGGCACACCAAGCCCGCACGAAGTGAAAGCGCTTTCGGTACGCTGAAGCCATGGTTTCTGGCGGAGTGACGAAGCGGCACGTTCCCATGGCGGACGGGCGTGACTTGTTCTACTT
>JBEGTE010000079.1:0-4720 GCA_041179605.1 Actinomycetota bacterium
GCGGTTGACGCGCGCAGCGCGAAGTGCGGGTCGCGCATGAGTTCGCGCCCCAACATGACCGCGTCGGCCATACCTGTCTCGACAATCTCGTTCGCCTGGTGCGGGTCGGTGATCTGTCCAACCGCGTTGACGGGAACCTCGGCAGTGCGCTTGATGCCCGTCGCGAACTGCACTTGGTAGCCAGGGCCGGTCGGAATGGGGATTCCAATCTGGATTCCACCCGTTGACGTGTCAATGAGGTCGGCGCCGGCTTCGTGAGCCCACGCGGCAACCTGCTCGACCTCGTCGGGCTGAAGTCCTGCCGGTGTCCAGTCGGTTGCACTGACACGGAGGAAAAGCGGAACGTCGTCGCCCGCAATCTCGCGAACGGCGCGAACAACTCGCAACAACAGGCGCGCACGGTTTTCCAACGAACCGCCGTACTCGTCGGTGCGATCGTTCGCGATGGGGGAGAGGAACTGGTGAAGCAGATACCCGTGAGCGGCGTGAACTTCGAGCACGTCAAAACCGGCGCGAAGCGCACGTCGGGCCGCATTCGCCCAGTCCTCAACCGTCTTGTCGATTCCTGCGGCGTCCAACGCGACCGGCGGCTCGTAATCACCGAAAGGCAGAGCCGACGGGCCGACAGTTTGCCAACCGCCCTGGGCGGCGCTCGCGGTGTTCACGTAGTCGACGCCCCAACCGGGTGCGGACGAACCTTTGCGACCGGCGTGTGCGAGCTGGATTCCTGCGACAACGCCTTGCGAGTGGATGAAGTCGGTGACGCGCTTCCATCCCACTTCCTGCGCGTCCGTCCAGATGCCGACGTCGTGCGGCGAGATGCGCGCGACCTCGTTGATCCCCGTCGCCTCGGCCATGACGAGTCCGGCTCGCCCAATCGCCACCGAACCCAAGTGAACCAGGTGCCAGTCGGTCGGAACTCCATCCTGTCCAGCGGAATATTCGCACAACGGGGACAACCAGATTCGGTTGCGGAACGTGACCGAACGAATCGTGAGGGGCTGGAACAGTGCGGGTGTCGTCATTCCGCCAGTTTACGAGCGGGTGGATGGTTAGGCTGGCGACGTGCGAATCGAGCCGTTCACCTACACCCTTGCGGCGCGCGAGGTGCACGCTCCGACCGTGACGGACGACAAGTATTCGCGCGGAGTCGTGGGTTTTGCGACCGGCTCACCGCGATTCCCGGGTGCCGCGGTGCTCGGTGTGGATGCGGCGCTCGCCACGGGAATCGGGATGATTCGGTATGCGGGTGACGAGGCCGTCGCCGCGGGCGTACTCGCGCGCCATCCGGAAATCGTCGTCGATCCCGGCCGTGTGACCGCGTGGGTGGTCGGTTCTGGAATGGTTTCCGACGACGACGAGTCGATGATGTTGGCCCGTGCAGCGCTGTCCGAGGGTGTTCCGTCGGTCGTTGACGCCGGTGCTTTGACCGTGTTGCCCGTTCACCATCGGGTCGTCGCGACCCCGCACGCCGGTGAACTCGCGACCGCTCTCGGGGTTGACCGCAAGGTAGTGATGGCCGATCCCGCCGCGATGGCGTTGCGTGCCGCGATTCAGTGGGAAGCGACCGTCGTCCTCAAAGGTTCGACGACGTATGTCGTGAATCCGCTCGGAGATGCTTTTTCGCTCAATCTCGCGCCGACCTGGCTGGCGATGGCGGGCGCGGGGGACACCCTCGCAGGAATCATCGGCGCGCTGATTGCGACGCGGTCGGACGACATCATCGAGAGCGGTCGGGCGCTCGCTCGAATCGCGGCCACTGGTGTACTCATCCACTCGGTCGCAGCGGCCCGCGCCTCGGGTGGCGGCCCGTTCCGGCTCGACGACCTGGTTGCAAAAATTCCCGGAGTCGTGCGCGACCTGGTGAACCACCGATGAAGGCGCAGATTCGCGACTGGGCGCTCTTCGTGCTCGTGCACTTCATCATCATCGGCGAAAACCTTTTCGCACCGAACGAGCCGCTCGGCGACGTCATCTACACCTATCCGAAATGGATTGCACAGGGGATGCTCGGCGAGGGGTGGCAGGGAATTACCGCGCCCGGCGTTTATCCGATGTTCGCGCTCGTCCCCATGTTTTTCGGGTCGTACGGGTGGGGGCTGTGGTTCGCCTTCGTCGTCGCCATCAACGCGGTCGCGTTCGGACTGACGCGCAGTCACGGTCGAACCGCTGCGCTAGCGTGGCTGGGGTTCCTCGCGCTTCTCGGGCCGATCGCTGTCGGTCGAATCGATGTCTTCACCGTCGCGCTCGGCGTGGTCGTCATCGCTCTCACCGATTCAAACCCACGAATCACAGGCGTTCTGATCGCGGTGGCGACGTGGGTCAAGGTGTGGCCAATCGTGTTGGGGCTATCGTCGCTGTTGACGACTCGTGCGCGCACCATCGCCTATTGGGCGACGGGAACGGCCGCGACGATTGGACTCGTGGGGGTGATGCTGGGCGGCCTCGACAACGTCATCAGTTTCCTCGGCGACCAACAGGGGCGCGGCATTCAGGTCGAGTCCGTCTCGGCAACCCCGTGGCTGTGGGACGCATTCGGCGGCGGGTATTCAGCAGTCGTGTTTTCGCCGGAACTGTTGACCTTTGAAATCAGCGGCACATCGACGGCCGAGGTTGCTGCGATGCTGACCCTGGTCGAGGTGCTCGCACTCTTGGCATTGGCGACTCGAATCGTCCTTCATCGCGTCCGCATGGTCGGTGAAATCACGACGCACATTCTCGGGCTCTCGCTGACGACGCTCATCACGGCACTGATCGTCTTCAACAAGGTCGGCTCGCCCCAATTTGTGTCGTGGCTAGGGGTCGCGGTCATCGCTCTCGTGATCTATTGGCACCCGAGATGGTCGCCAATTCTGTTATCGCTCATCGCCGGGATCGCGTTTTTCACGCACATCCTCTACCCCTACGCATACTTCGCGTTCCTGTCTCTGCAGACCGGGCCGCTGCTCATCGCGACCGCGCGAAACGTGCTCGAAGTTGTGCTGTTGGTCGTCGCGGCGTACGCGCTGCTGACCGAATTACGAGTCGAGGAGCTGTCGAATGAGGGCCGCCACCGACTGGTCGTCGATGAGGAAGGCGTCGTGCCCGAACGGGGATGACAAAACGTGCGCGTCTCGTCCGCCCATGTGGTTGGGGAGGTGTTCCGCGAGAGCGACCTGCTGCTCGAGCGGGAAACAGCGGTCCGAGTCGATGCCGAGTACGAGCGCCTTTGCGGTGACGGTACCGAGGACCTCTTTGAGTGACCCGCGTCCGCGTGTGATGTCGTGCGAGTTCATTGCCTCGACGAGTGAAATGTACGAGTTCGCGTCGAAGCGACGGGTGAATTTGTTCCCGTGGAAGTCGAGGTACGACTCGACCGCGAATCGACCGCCATCACCCAGGGGCGAGATTCCGCTCTGCCAGGCGCGATCGAAACGCTCGTTGAATTCTGCCGGAGCACGGTACGACAGCATCGCAATGCGGCGGGCGAGTGCGAGCCCGCGGTACGGGCCCTCGTCCTCGTCGTAATAGTCGCCGCCGTTGAAGTTCGGGTCCATCTGGATCGCTTCGATCTGGATGGTGTTGAGCGAAATCTGGTCGGCGCTGGTGACCGCACTCGTCGCCAACAGGGCAACGCGCTCCACCTCGTCGGGGTAGGTCACCGCGTATTCGAGGGCGGCCATGCCGGCGGCGCTACCGCCGATAACCGCAGCCCAACGGTTGATTCCGAGTTGGTCGGCAAGCGCCTTGAGTGCGGTGGTCTGGTCGCGCACGGTCAGGTACGGGAATCGTGAGCCCCATTCGCGACCGTCAGTGGTCACGGTCGACGGACCGGTCGATCCCTGGCATCCACCGAGTGTGTTGGGGCACACAACGAACCACGTGTCGGTGTCGATGCCGAGTCCGGACCCGATGACACCGTTCCACCAGCCGTCGGTTGCGTGACCGGGACCGCCCTGGCCGGCCGCGTGGGAATCGGCGGTCAACGAGTGAATGACGAGCACGGCGTTCGACATGTCGTCGTTCGGGGTTCCCCACGTCTCATAGGCGAGTCGCGTGCGGGGAAGCGTCTTTCCGCTTTCCAACGTCAGGTCGCCCAACTGCGCGAATTTGCGGTTTCCGAGGTGATCGCCATCGCGCCAGGCGCCGGTTACGGGCGGGGCGCCGAGGACGCGCATCGACCCCTCGGTCACGAATGCCGAAGGGACGGTCTCTTCCGACGTTTGCCAGTCCATGGTGGCTCAATCCTCTCACGGGAAACGAAAGCGGGGCTGAGTCCGAAGACCCAACCCCGCCGCCGTTCGTGTTACTTGGCCTTGCGTGCTGCGGCGAAGCCCTGCTCGAGGTCGGCGATGATGTCGTCGATGTGCTCGAGTCCAACCGAAAGTCGGACCAGTCCGGGGGTGACTCCCGCGCTGAGCTGCTCTTCCGGGGTGAGCTGTGAGTGCGTGGTCGATGCGGGGTGGATGATCAGCGAGCGGACGTCACCGATGTTGGCAACGTGGCTGAACAGTTCCGTGCTCTCGACGAGCGCGCGGCCGGCGTTGACGCCGCCCTTGAGCTCGAACGACAGGACCGCGCCGACACCCTTGGGGGCGTACTTCTTGGCGGCTGCGAACCACGGGCTCGACTCGAGTCCCGAGTACGACACCGACGCGACGTCTGGGTGTGCCTCGAGCCACTTGGCGACGGCGAGAGCGTTCTCGACGTGGCGCTCGATGCGCAGGCTGAGGGTTTCGAT
>JBEGTE010000080.1:0-7684 GCA_041179605.1 Actinomycetota bacterium
GGATGTAGCGTTCACTCGGCGTTCCACTCGAATCCCACACGACGTGGTCAACATCGGCCAGCGCTCGACCCAACAGTTCGAGATCGCGCCAGTCGGGGACAACGACGATCGCCCCACCGGAGCTGTTTCGCACCCGGTCCGCGATCTCGGTTAGCGCGACGAGCGTCGGGCCGTTCGGGGTCGAGGTCACGCCCGCACCCATTGAGAGAATGGTGCGACCACCGACGCGCGGCGTCGGGAAGGCTCGCGGCTGAATCTCGACGCCCTTTTCGGCGCGGACCGCTCGTTTGGGCACTGCAATTCGCAGTACATCAGATGCACTGCCACCGTTTCGCGTTGCCACCCCCCGCACGAGAGCCCACAGAGCGGGAGTCACGACGGGAACGGAACCAAGAACAGAGTCGATGTCCGCGAGCACAACGCCCTGCTGTGCTTCGCTCCCCTGCTCGATGACGTAGCCATCGACGAGTCGCGTGCCACGACCGAGGGGAACGCGAACCCGTCCGCCCGTCACGACCGAGTCTGCGAGCCGTTCGGGGATTGAATAGTCCAAGAGCCGGTCGAGTCGCGGGATGGGCGACTCGACGAGCACTCGGGCGATCTTCATCGCTACCCGGCTAGGGTCGCGATTCGTGCGCGCAGAGAGTCGACGCGGTCAAGACGTTCCCAGGTGAACGATTCGCCCGTTCGACCGAAGTGCCCGTACGCGGCTGTGTCGCGGTAACGAACGCCGAGAAGCTGCAAGTCGCGGATGATGGCCGCTGGTCGAAGGTCGAACTCGTCGCGCAACACTGTTGCGATGTCAGCAAGGGGGAACTTTTCGGTGCCGAAGGCTTCGACGTAGAGACCGACGGGTTCGGCGATACCGATTGCGTACGCCACCTGAACCTCGAGACGGTCAGCGAGACCAGCGGCGACGGCGTTCTTGGCGACCCATCGCATCGCGTAAGCGCCAGAACGGTCCACCTTCGACGGGTCCTTGCCCGAGAATGCTCCACCACCGTGACGAGCAGCGCCACCGTAAGTGTCGACGATGATTTTGCGACCGGTCAGGCCCGCATCGGAGCCGGGTCCACCGTGTTCAAACGAACCCGACGGATTGATGATGTACTTCACGGCCGAGTAGTCGAGCCCCGATTCGGAGAGCACCGGATCGATGACCAGCTCGCGCACATCTGCTTCGATTCGAGCGTGAACCAACGGTGCACCGTCAACTGTCGGGGCGTGTTGAGTCGACACAACGACGGTGTCGACTGTCTTCGGAGTCGCACCGTCGTATCCGATGGTGACCTGAGTCTTGCCGTCGGGTCGAAGATATGCGATCGCGCCGGAGCGGCGAACGGACTCGAGGCGTTCCGCAATGCGGTGCGCAAGGAAAATCGGGGCTGGCATGAACGACTCGGTTTCGTTGGTCGCGTATCCGAACATGATTCCCTGGTCACCGGCGCCCTGCGCATCGACGTCATCCTTGTCGACCGCCTGGTTGATTTCCGGTGATTGTTCGGCGATGGAGAGCATGATGCCGCAGGTGTGGCCGTCAAAATCCACGTCGGACGAGTCATACCCGATCCCCACGATGGTGTCGCGCACGATTCGGTCGATGTCGACATATCCTTCGGTTCGAACCTCACCGGCGACGTGGATGAGACCACCGGAGGCGAGGCACTCGACGGCGACCTTCGAGTTTGTGTCCTGCGCGAGAATCGCGTCGAGGATTGCGTCCGAGAGCTGGTCGCAGAGTTTGTCGGGATGTCCGCTGGTCACGGATTCACTGGTGAAGAAGCGCAGGCTCATCGTCAATATTCTTTCTGTCGGCTGACACGGTCGAGGATTCGATTCGCGACGACAGCCTTGGAACCGCTGACTTCGTCGAGTCGAACACCCTCGCTATTTACAAGAACGATAGCGGTTGGGTTATTCCCGAAACCCTGCGACTCACCGACGAGATTTCCGACGAGCAGGTCGACCCCCTTGGATTTCGCCTTGCGAGCGAGTTCCGCGTCGAACGTCGATGCATCGGTCTCGGCGGCGAAACCAACCACGAAACGATCGCCCTTCGTTGCGGCGACCTCGGCCAGGACGTCGGGGTTTTCGACGAGTTCGATAACGGGAGGGCCGGCCGACTTCTTGAGCTTCTCGGTCGCGGGAGAGGCAACTCGATAATCGCTGACCGCTGCCGAAGAGATGAACACATCAGCATCAACGAACGCGGTGACGACCGCATCATGCAGCTCGCCCGCAGTCGATACCGTGACGACACGGATTCCGTGTGGAACCGGGACCTCGAGGTGCGCTGCGATCAGGGTGACGTTTGCACCGCGATGGTGTGCGGCGTCTGCGAGAGCAACGCCCATCGCGCCTGTCGATCGATTCCCGATGAATCGGACGGGGTCAATCGGTTCACGAGTTCCACCGGCGGTGATGAGGACGCGTAGACCGTCAAGGTCTTTCGGCGCGAGTGAGTTGAGGACTTCCGCGGTGATGTCCTCGGGCTCCGCCAATCGCCCAACACCGCTATCCGACCCTGTCAATCGACCCGAAACAGGACCAACGAAACGAGCACCGCGTTCGACGAGGGTCGCGACATTCGCCTGGGTCGACGGTTGTTCCCACATTTCGGTGTGCATGGCGGGTGCGACGACCAGTGGAGCGGTCGATGCGGCGACGGTCGTCAGTAACAATGAATCCGCGCGTCCCTCGGCGAGTGCAGACAGCGTGTTGGCTGTTGCAGGTGCGATGAGAATCGCATCTGCTGACTGACCCATCGCTACATGGCGAACCTCAGCGACTCCGTCAAAAATCGAGTCGTGGACGGGGTTACGGCTAATCGCCTCGAGAGTCGCCTTGCCGATGAAATGCAGCGCCGATTCGGTCGGGATGACATGAACGTCTGCCCCGCTCTCAACGAGAGTGCGAATGACGGAAACGACTTTGTACGCCGCAATCCCGCCGGTCAATCCCACGACGATGCGCGGGCGCGAACCGGTCATGTTAGTTGGCGGAATCGAGCTCCACGAGACCTTCGTTGATGCGCGGGCGCGAACCGGTCATGTTAGTTGGCGGAATCGAGCTCCACGAGACCTTCGTTGATCTCGCGCATGGCGATGGTGAGAGGCTTCTCGTCGATGGTCGACTCGACGAGCGGTCCAGCAGTCAGAACGGTGCCTTCTGCGCGCTCCTGGTAGTAATCGTTGATCTGGCGGGCACGCTTGGCCGCGACAATAACGAGCTGGTACTTCGAGTCCACCTTGTCGAGAAGTTCGTCAATAGGAGGATCGATGATTCCCTTGTTCGTGCTCATGCGTAACCTTTCGCGCTATCCGATACTCATCAATGATACGACGGCTTCGGCCGCTGTATCGACATCGTCGTTCACAATCGTCTCGTCGAACTCGTACTGGGCTTCGAATTCGATCGTTGCCGTCTCGAGTCGTCGCTGCTGTTCCTCGGCACTTTCCGTCCCGCGAGTCGTGAGACGACGCACGAGTTCATCCCACGATGGGGGCAACAGGAACACGAGAACCGCTTCGGGCATTGCCTGTTTGACCTGTCGAGCGCCCTGGATGTCAATCTCAAGGATGATACTGTGACCGCTTCGCAGAGCGTCCTCAATGGGCTTTCGCGGAGTTCCGTAGCGGTTCTGGCCGTGAACAAGGGCCCATTCCAGCATCTGATTGGACGCGACGAGGTCGTCAAATTCCTCGTTCGACACGAAGAAGTAGTGAACGCCGTCTACTTCGCCAGGGCGCGGGGCGCGCGTCGTTGCGCTCACGCTGAAACGTACTTCGGGGTGCAGTTCACGGATGCGGGAGACGACGGTTCCCTTGCCGACGGCCGTCGGTCCCGCTACGACGACAAGTCGACCTGTGTCGATGTCGGGCACCGTCACAGCAGGCCGCGTTCGAAGCCACTCACCCAGCGTTTCAATCTGACGGCGTCCGAGGAAACCGAGGCGTTTGCGCGGATGGATGGACAGTTCGTCCAGGATCCGTTCAACCTTGGTTGGGCCTATCCCCCGCATCGATTCGAGGAATTCAGCCATTCGCAGAGTAGCCTCGACCGACGATTCGTCGTCCCACGCTTTTCGGGCGACTTCCAACGGTTCTCGAGTTCCCTCCGCGATTGCGGACTTCACCGCTGCGCGGGCGCGACGATTCGCTACGGCAATTGCCGAAGCCTCGCGCGGATCTCTCATAGCCCCAATTCTCGTCGATGGTCGTCGATTGCGGCGGCGACACCGCTCGGGCCCGCGCCCAGGACGGAACGACTAACCGACGGGATGACGTGTGACGATGCTGACCCGAAAATCGACTCGAGGTCGTTGAGGCCGGCGCCTTGCGCTCCGAAACCCGGTGCGAGCACGAGGGTTCCTTCAATGTCATCAATGGTGAGACCCGAATCTTCGAGCGAACGGGTGGCCCCGACCACGAGTCCGACCGTGTTTCCGCGATGGTTGCGTGCGCGGGCAAGCCGTGCGACGGTCGCGGGCAAGGAAACACCGTCGATCACCGCGGACTGGATTGCACTCGAGTCGGGGTTCGATGTCGCGCAGAGGACGAAAACTGTCGAACCGCCCACATCGGCCAGATCGAATGCCGGCTCGAGCGCGTCAAAGCCCTGATAGGGACTCGCGGTAAGCGCGTCCGACTCGAGCGGGCCTGTCTGAAGCCACGTGTTCGCGTAAGCCGCCATCGTTGACCCGATATCGCCCCGCTTTGCATCAGCGATGACCGCGAGCTCGGCCTTTCGGGCCTCCTGAATCACGGTTTCGAGCGCCATGAATCCAGCTGCGCCGAAACGTTCAAAGAACGCAACCTGCGGTTTGAGGATACCGACGCGGCCGGTTGCGGCGTCTATAACAGCACGGCCCAACTCGAGCGCGCCTGCCGCGGAATCGGGAAGCCCCCAACGCTCGAGGAGTTCGCTCGACGGGTCAATCCCGACACAGAGAGCACCGCGAGTGTCTCGGATCTCGGTGAATCGTGCGCCGAGTCCACTCACCAGGACGCCCGTTCGATCGCATACTCCTGCAAACTTGTCACACGCAATTCCTCACCGTGGGTGTCGAGCGACGCGACTGCTGCGGACACTTGTGCAATCGTCGTCACGAGTGCCTTGTCCGCAGCGACGGCCTCGCGACGAATCTCCATGCCATCGGCGCGCGCGCTGCTGCCCGACGGAGTGTTGATAATGAAGTCGACCTCCCCCGCACGGATCATGTCGACGATGCTTCGTCCTTCGCCGTCGACCTGCGAGTGCTTGGACACGATTTCGACGGGGATTCCGTTCCGGTCGAGGATGTCGGCCGTGCCCTCGGTTGCCAGAACTCGGAAGCCGAGTTGGCTCAGACGCTGTACAGGCAGCACTATGGAGCGCTTGTCGCGGTCGGCGACGGACACGAATACGGTTCCGCTTCGGGGAAGCCCGCCATATGCCGCTTCCTGACTCTTTCGGAAGGCGATCGGGAAGTTTCGGTCGATTCCCATGACCTCGCCGGTCGAGCGCATCTCCGGCCCGAGAACCGCGTCGACGACACGACCCTCTGTAGTGCGAAAGCGCTTGAACGGCAACACTGCTTCCTTCACCGCGACCGGCGCAAAACGCGGAACATGGGTGCCGTCGTGTTCGGGCAGATGTCCCTTGTCGATGAGTGAATCGATGGTTTCGCCGACCATGAGCAGCGACGCTGCCTTGGCGAGCTGTGTCCCCATCGCCTTCGAGACGAACGGGACAGTTCGACTCGCGCGCGGGTTCGCCTCCAGCACGTACAGAACACCAGCCGACACTGCGAATTGGACGTTGAGAAGTCCGCGAACGCCAATCCCCTTCGCAATCGACTCCGTCGCCGTGGTCACACGTTCGATGACGGTACGACCGAGCGTGACGGGCGGGAGCGTGCAGGCCGAGTCACCGGAGTGGACACCGGCCTCCTCAATGTGTTCCATGATTCCGCCGATATACAGGCGGTTGCCGTCGTACAGCGCGTCCACGTCGATTTCGATCGCGTCTTCCAAAAAGCGGTCAACGAGGAGAGGCGCATTCGGACCGATGATCGCCTGGTCGGCTATGCGAACGAAATAGTCGCGCACCGAAGCCGAGTCGTAAATGATCTCCATACCGCGCCCTCCGAGAACGTAGGACGGGCGGACGAGCACGGGATACCCGATCTCCTCGGCGACGGCGACCGCAGACTCGACGTCCGTTGCAATTCCGTTGCGAGGAGCGACGAGTTCGTACTTGTCGAGAATCTCCGCGAAACGGCCGCGCTCTTCCGCAATGTCGATTGCGTCCGGGCTAGTTCCCAGAATGGTCACACCGTTTTTCTCGAGTCCGTGCGCGAGGCCGAGAGCGGTCTGCCCACCGAGCTGGACAACAGCGCCTACAATTTCGCCGCTCGCGGCTTCCGCCTCGATAACCTCGAGAACGTCCTCGAGGGTAAGAGGCTCGAAATACAGACGGTCCGAGGTGTCGTAGTCCGTCGAAACTGTCTCGGGGTTGCAGTTGATCATGATTGTCTCGTACCCGGCATCCGCAAGAGCAAACGATGCGTGAACGCACGAGTAGTCAAACTCGATGCCCTGACCGATACGATTCGGTCCAGACCCGATGATGACGACCTTCTTGCGGTCCGATGGAATCACTTCCGTTTCGAAGTCGTACGACGAGTAGTGATAGGGCGTCAGCGCCGGGAACTCGCCGGCACACGTGTCGACAGTTTTGAAGACGGGTCGAAGACCGTTCTCGCGGCGGAAACCGCGCACGAGGTCTTCGCTCGAGTTCCACAGCGATGCGATTTGAACGTCACTGAAACCGTGGTACTTCGCTTCGGGGAGTGTGTCAAGGTCGAAGGGGGTCTGCGCGACGCGCGCGGCGATTTCGTTGATGAGAACAATCTGGTCGAGGAACCAGGGGTCGATGCCGGTGGACTCGAACAGTTGCTCAACCGTCGCGCCCGCTCGAAGTGCCTGCTGGACGACGACGATGCGTCCGTCGGTTGGCTTCGCCGCGATGGCGGTCAGTTCTGTGGCGTTGCCGGGCGTTCCTTCCCAGTGGAACGAGCTCCCCCGCTTCTCGAGCGAACGTAGTGACTTCTGAAGAGCAGTCGTGAAGTTGCGACCGATCGCCATCGCCTCACCCACGCTCTTCATCGTCGTCGTGAGCGTCGTGTCCGCTTCCGGGAACTTCTCGAATGCGAAACGCGGAGCCTTGACGACGACATAGTCGAGAGTCGGCTCGAATGACGCGGGTGTGACACCCGTGATGTCGTTGGGAATCTCGTCCAGTCGATAACCGATGGCGAGCTTCGCGGCAATCTTGGCGATGGGGAAACCGGTCGCCTTGGACGCGAGCGCGCTCGATCGGCTCACGCGCGGGTTCATCTCGATGACGATGACACGACCATTGGTGGGGTCGATGGCGAACTGGATGTTGCACCCACCGGTGTCAACGCCGACCAGGCGAATGATGTTAATTCCGATGTCACGCAGGTTCTGGTACTCGCGGTCGGTCAGCGTCAGTGCTGGGGCGACGGTAATCGAGTCACCGGTGTGAACACCCACAGGGTCAACGTTCTCAATGGAACACACGACAACCGTGTTGTCAGCGGTGTCCCGCATCAACTCGAGCTCGTATTCCTTCCAGCCAAGAATTGATTCCTCGAGGAGAACTTCGCTGGTCGGGCTCT
>JBEGTE010000081.1:0-4645 GCA_041179605.1 Actinomycetota bacterium
CGCATCGAACACATTGGGTCGCGCGGAGGACTCGACATCGAGGGGCTCGGCGAAGTCACCGCCGCCGCGTTGACGCAACCTCTGGTTCCCTCAACCCCTCCGCTTACAAACGAAGCCGCGCTGTTCGATTTGACTCTGGACGTACTCTTCCCGATCGAGGTCGCGGTCAAGGACGGCGAAACCGGGCTCGCGAAATTGGACGACAAGACAGGCGAGCCTGTCACCCAGACACCATTCCGACGCACGGAAAAGAAGGAACAGGTTCCCAGCGAGGACGCCCACAAACTCATTCGCGGACTTGAGGAAGCCAAATCGAAGGACCTGTGGCGGTTCCTCGTCGCACTCAACATTCGGCACGTTGGACCTGTCGCATCCCGCGCTTTGGCGTCCCACTTCGGTTCGCTCGCCGCGATCGAGTCGGCCTCGGTCGAGGAATTGGCGGCGGTGGAGGGGGTTGGCGACATCATCGCGACGAGTCTCGTCGAGTGGTTCACGGTCGACTGGCACCGCGAAATCGTGGCGCGCTGGCGCGCCGCAGGGGTTCCGTTCGAAATCCCTGGTCACCCCGGCCCTGGCGCGGCGGTGGTAGTCGTAGACGGACCGCTGTCCGGTTTGACGGTCGTCGTGACCGGTTCGATTCCTGGTTACAAGCGTGATGAAGCCGAAGCTGCTGTGCGCAATGCAGGTGGGAAAACCGCCAGTTCTGTCAGCAAGAACACAGACCTTCTCATCGCTGGTGAAAAGGCCGGCTCGAAGAAGACTGACGCAGAGAAATACGGCGTGAAGATCATCGAAGTGGTCGAACAAGTCGATTTCGACTCGGTCGTTAATCCGGCGTAGGCGACGAGAACACCAGCCTGATATCGACACCCGTCAGGACAAGGTTCGTCCCCTCGTAACGCGCGGTGTTCACGACGGACAGCGCTTGAACGAAACGCGTTTCCACATCCATGATTCCGGTCGGTGTTTCGCACCACATTTCTGTGGTTGCGAGCGCACCTACGGTGAAGGTTGACCCGCTCACGGTGTAGTCGCCGCCGAAGTGGTTGCAGACCGTGCCGCCGAGTGTAGAGCCATCAATCGTGAGGACAACAGGCGTGACGCTCGCGTCGATGCCGCCTGTCGCGTCGCTGGCCTCAATCAGAGTCCACTCGCCTTGAATGTGTTCGGCGACCGCACCGGACTGGTTCAGTGCGGTCCAGATTCCGAACACCGACGTGATGACGGCGAGAATCGCGAGGGCGATCCAGCTGTTCCTGCTCATGCGTTCATCATCGCACGCCGCCACGAAACGCGCGCTCGGTAGACTGTGGAAGTCTGCACGTACGGAGAGAAATGTCTGACATCACCGAGGACACAGTCCGCCACCTTGCCGGTCTTGCGCGAATCGCGTTGACCCCCGAGGAAATTACTCGATTGACGAGCGAGCTCGTCGCCATCACCGCTGCGGTTGAGTCGGTGAACAAGGTCGCAACACCGGACGTTCCCGCAACATCTCACCCGATCCCGATGGAAAACGTGTGGCGAGAGGACGTTGTCGCCGACCAGCTCACGATCGACGAGTCGCTTGCGGGCGCTCCCGACCACGACGGTTCGCGTTTCCGCGTGACCGCGATTCTGGGGGAGGAGCAGTGAGCGACCTCATCCGCCTCTCCGCGGTCGAACAAGCAGAACTTCTCGCGTCGCGCGAGGTTTCCAGCGTCGAACTGACTCGCGCACACCTCGACCGCATTGCCGAGGTCGACGGCGACCTGGGCGCCTTCCTGCACGTTTCCGAGGACGCACTGACCGTCGCCGACGAGGTCGACGCGGCCCGCGCGAACGGCGTCGAACTCAACCCGCTCGCGGGCGTCCCGATTGCGATCAAGGATGTCCTTGCGACGACGGACATGCCGGCGACCGCTGGCTCCAAGATCCTCGAAGGATGGGTGTCGCCGTACGACGCCACCCCGGTAGCGCGCCTTCGCGCGGCTCGAATGATTCTTTTGGGCAAGACCAACATGGACGAATTCGCCATGGGGTCGTCGACCGAACACTCGGCGTATGGAATCACCCGTAACTCATGGGACCGCACCCGCATCCCCGGCGGTTCGGGCGGCGGATCGGCGTCCGCCGTCGGCGCGTTCGAGGCACCCGTCGCTCTCGGTTCGGACACCGGCGGTTCGATCCGACAGCCCGCCGCGTTGACCGGAACGGTCGGAATGAAGCCGACGTATGGTGGCGTGAGTCGTTATGGCGCGATCGCTCTCGCATCGTCGCTCGACCAGGTCGGACCTGTTTCGCGAACGGTTCTCGACTCTGCTCTCGTTCACGACATCATCGGCGGATTTGACCACCACGATTCGACGTCCATTCCCGAGGCATGGCCGTCGTTCGCCGACGCCGCTCGACTGGGTGCCCGTGGTGATTCACTTAAGGGGCTTCGAGTTGGTGTCATCACAGAACTCGACACGGACGGCAACCAGCCGGGTGTACTCGCGCGATTCCACGAAACCCTCCGCCTTCTCGCTGACCAGGGCGCCGAAATCGTCGAGGTCAGCACACCGAACTTCGAATACGCCGTCGCCGCGTACTACCTGATCCTCACGGCGGAGGCGTCGAGCAATCTCGCCAAGTTCGACTCGGTTCGATTCGGTCTTCGCGTGACGCCGAGCGGAAGCGCCACTGTCGAGGACGTTATGGCGGCCACTCGCGAAGCCGGGTTCGGTGACGAGGTCAAGCGCCGAATCATCCTGGGTACTTATGCGCTGTCGGCGGGCTATTACGACGCATACTATGGCTCGGCTCAGAAGGTTCGCACGTTGATCCAGCGCGACTTCGCGGCAGCCTTCGCGCAGGCGGACGTCCTCGTGTCGCCGACCGCACCGACCACCGCCTGGGAACTCGGCGCGAAACTCGCCGACCCGCTCGCGATGTGGCTTTCTGACATCACGACGATTCCCGTGAACATGGCGGGGATCCCCGGTATCTCAATTCCGATCGGACTCGCCGACGAGGACAACCTGCCCGTAGGTTTGCAAATCATGGCGCCAGCACGCGCGGATGCTCGACTGTACGAGGTCGGTGCCGCAATCGAGGCACTCCTCGACGCACAGCGAGGAGGGCCGTTCTCGACACTCACGCCCGACTACGTGGGAGGGGGCAAGTAATGGCCAAGGACGCACTCGTCGATTTCGACGACGCACTCACCCGCTACGAGCCGGTCATCGGTCTCGAGGTTCACGTCGAACTCTCTACAAAGACCAAAATGTTTTCGAGCGCACCGAACGTGTTCGGAGCTGACCCCAACACCGCTGTCACGCCCGTGTGCCTC
The DNA here is from genome assembly GCA_041179605.1 of Actinomycetota bacterium. Taxonomy (GTDB): domain Bacteria; phylum Actinomycetota; class Actinomycetes; order Actinomycetales; family Microbacteriaceae; genus MWH-TA3. The sequence goes on from JBEGTE010000081.1 coordinate 3,314, forward strand.
GGACTGCCCGGAAGTTTGCCGGTAGTCAACAAGACCGCGGTTCGCTACTCGATTTCGCTGGGGCTCGCGCTCGGGTGTGGCATCGCTGAATCGAGCCGCTTCGCGCGCAAGAACTACTTCTACCCCGACCTCGCCAAGAACTACCAGATCTCGCAGTACGACGAGCCGATCGCCTTCGACGGGTCACTCGAGGTCGAACTCGACAACGGCGACATCGTCACAATTCCGATTGAACGCGCCCACATGGAAGAGGACGCGGGCAAGCTGACCCACGTCGGCGGCTCGACCGGTCGAATCCAGGGCGCCGAATACTCGCTCGTCGACTACAACCGTGCGGGGGTTCCGCTGGTGGAAATTGTCACGCGCCCCATCTTCGGAACCGAGGAGCGTGCCGGCGAAGTCGCTCGAGCGTACGTTGCCACGATTCGTGACATCGTGCGTGGGCTCGGAATTTCCGAGGCGAAGATGGAACGCGGAAACCTTCGTTGCGACGCCAACGTTTCGCTGCGTCCGCGCGGAACCGAGAAACTCGGTACGCGCACCGAAACCAAGAACGTCAACTCGCTCCGTTCAATCGAGCGTGCAGTTCGCTACGAGATCCAGCGACAGGCGGCCCTCCTCGACAAGGGGATTGCCATCACACAGGAGACCCGTCACTGGCACGAGGACACCGGTACGACGTCGCCGGGTCGTCCCAAGTCGGACGCGGACGACTACCGCTATTTCCCTGAGCCGGACCTGTTGCCGATTCGGCCTTCGCGCGAACTCGTCGAGGAACTGCGTGCCGCCCTACCAGAGCCGCCCGCCGCGGAGCGTCGCCGACTCAAGGCGGAATGGGGCTTCAGCGACATCGACTTCCAGTCCGTCGTCAACGCGGGACTGCTCGTCGAAGTTCGTGAAACAGTCGAAGCGGGGGCAAGTCCTGCCTCTGCCCGTAAGTGGTGGCTGGGTGAACTGAGCCGCGTAGCGAACGATCAAGGAGTCGACGCGTCAAGCCTGGTATCCCCAGCCCAGGTTGCCGAACTTCAAGCGGCCGTAGACGCGGGAACGATCAACGACAAACTTGCGCGCGAGGCCCTGGCGGGTCTCATCGCGGGCGAGGGAAGTGTCGCCGACATTATCGAATCCCGTGGCCTCGCGGTCGTTTCCGACGACGGCGCGCTCATCGACGCAATCGACACGGCTCTCGCGAATCAGCCCGATGTGTTGGGCAAAATTCGCGACGGCAAGGTCGAAGCCGCCGGTGCCATCATCGGCGCGGTCATGAAGGCCATGGGCGGCAAAGCAGATGCGGCTCGCGTCCGCGAACTCGTCATCGAACGCGCCAACGCC
>JBEGTE010000082.1:0-4638 GCA_041179605.1 Actinomycetota bacterium
GTCGATAGTGAAGAGAGTCACCCATGACCCGCGAAATCCCCGAAAAGCCCGCACTCGAAGGCCTGGAAGCGAAGTGGGGTGAGGTCTGGGAGGACGAGGGAACGTACGCGTTCGACCGCGCCCGTGCTCTTGACACCGGCAAGGGAAACGTGTTCGCGATCGACACTCCCCCGCCTACCGCGTCGGGTTCGTTGCACATCGGTCACGTGTTTTCGTACACGCACATGGACCTCGCCGCGCGGTACCAGCGCGCACAGGGGAAGGTCATCTTCTACCCGATGGGGTGGGACGACAACGGACTTCCCACGGAACGCCGCGTCCAGAACTATTACGGGGTTCGGTGCGACCCGACCCTCCCGTACACGCCGAACTTCACGCCCCCGCAGGAGGGCGGCGAGGGCACGAGCGGCAAAGCGGCCGATCAGGTCCCGATTTCGCGTCGCAACTTTGTTGAGCTGTGCGAAAAGTTGACCGTCGAGGACGAGAAGAAGTTCGAGGAACTCTGGCGTACCCTCGGCCTCTCGGTTGACTGGGCGCAGACATACCGCACCATCTCGGATGATTCACAGCGCACCGCACAGCGAGCGTTCCTGCGTAACCTCTCGCGCGGCGAGGCGTACCAGGCCGACGCCCCAACACTGTGGGACGTCACGTTCCGCACCGCGGTTGCCCAGGCGGAACTTGAGGACAAGGAAATGCCCGGCGCGTACCACCGCGTCTCGTTCCACAAACCCGACGGCGGCACGATCGACATCGAGACGACTCGCCCCGAACTCATCCCCGCGTGTGTTGCCCTCGTCGCCAACCCCGATGACGAGCGGTACAAGCCGTTCTTCGGAACCACGGTCCGCACGCCGCTCTTCGGTGTTGAGGTTCCCGTCCTCGCCCACCCTCTTGCGCAAGCCGACAAGGGGTCCGGAATCGCGATGATCTGTACGTTCGGTGACGTCACCGACGTGATTTGGTGGCGCGAACTCAGCCTGCCGACCCGCCCGATGCTCGGGTTCGATGGGCGCGTCATGAGCGAGCCCCCGCAGGGCATCGACTCGGACGAGCAGAAAGCGTTGTACGCCGAATTGGCCGGCAAAACCGTGTTCAGTGCCAAGGCACGCATCGTCGAGATGTTGCAGGAATCGGGCGAGATGATCGGTGACGCGCGACCCATAACGCACCCGGTCAAGTTCTTCGAAAAGGGCGACAAGCCCCTCGAAATCGTCACCACCCGCCAGTGGTACATCAGCAATGGTGCCAAGGACGAGTCCCTCAAGGCCCGCCTTGTTGAGCGCGGCAAGCAGATCGACTTCCACCCCGACTTCATGCGCGTTCGCTACGAGAACTGGGTTGGTGGCCTCAACGGCGACTGGCTGATTTCGCGTCAGCGATTCTTCGGCGTGCCAATTCCCGTGTGGTACCCGCTCGACGCCGACGGCAACCCCGTCTTTGACAAGCCGATTGTTCCCAGCGAAGACCAGCTTCCCGTCGACCCGTCATCGCAGGCGGCTCCCGGGTATTCCGAAGACCAGCGTGGCGTCGCGGGCGGATTCGTCGGCGAAGTTGACGTCATGGACACCTGGGCGACTTCGTCGCTGACACCGCAAATCGCGGGCAAGTGGGCAGAGGACGACGAACTGTGGAACCTCGTCTTCCCCTACTCGCTGCGATCGCAGGGCCAGGACATCATCCGCACATGGCTGTTTTCGACCGTGCTGCGCGCCGAACTCGAACACGGGGTTGCTCCGTGGGCGAACGCGGGAATCTCGGGCTTCATCGTCGACCCCGACCGCAAGAAGATGTCGAAATCGAAAGGCAATGTCGTCACCCCGCAGGGCATGCTGGACGAGCACGGTTCGGACGCGGTCCGTTACTGGGCGGCATCGAGCCGACTGGGTACCGACGCGGCATTCGACCCCGAAAACCCGAAGCAAATCAAGATTGGTCGTCGTCTCGCCATCAAGGTCCTCAACGCGGCGAAGTTCGTGTACTCGTTCCCCCACACCGAGGGCGCCGGGGTCACCGAACCACTCGATGTGGACCTGCTGCGCCGCCTTGCCGAGGTCGTTCGCATCGCCACCGACGCGTACAACCAGTTCGACCACGCCCGCGCACTTGAAGTGACGGAACAGTTCTTCTGGACGTTCACCGACGACTACCTCGAACTCGTCAAGGAACGTGCGTACAGCGAGGACGGCGGGACCGCCCAGGCCAGCGCCGTCGCCGCTCTGCGACTCGCCATCGACGTGTTCCTGCGCTTGCTTGCGCCGGTCCTGCCGTTCGCGACAGAGGAAGTGTGGCGTTGGACCCACGACGGTTCGATTCACACTGCTGCGTGGCCGACCGTGACCGAGATTCCCGTGTCGGGAGAAACCAACGGACTTCTCGACCTGTGCGGTGTCGCGCTGATTGGCATTCGTGGAGCCAAGACCGAGGCGAAAGCATCTCAGAAGACCCCGGTCACGCGCGCTGTCGTCTCTGGCCCGGCGCTTCTCGCCGAAGCGAAGGATGACCTCGCCGCGGTTGGTCGAATCGAGAACCTCGAACTCGTCGTCGGTGCCGAGGTTGCGGTTCAGTCGATCGAACTCGGAGAGCTGCCCGAATAATGGCCGCCACCATCCGCCCGATCGAGGCACGCGACCACGACGAGTGGCGCACTTTGTTCACCGCGTATGGCGTGTTTTATGAAACGGAGTTCACCGACCCACAGATGGACGCGGTGTGGGGCTGGTTGATGGACCCCACTCACCCGCACAACGCGTGGGTCGCCGAAATCGACGGCGAGTTGGTCGGGTTCGCGCACTTACGCAGCCACTCGGACACCTTCACCGGCGGTCCGGCGTGGTACCTCGACGACCTGTTCACGGCGCCCGAGGCCCGCGGTCACGGAGTGGCAACCGCGTTGATTGGCGCTTTGCGGGACCATGCTGACGCGCACGGTGGCGGAACGATTTCGTGGATCACCGCGGACGACAACCTCACCGCGCAGAGTGTCTATGACAAGGTTGCCAAACGCACACGCTGGGTCACGTACGAGCTTGGCGACTAATCCGCCCTGTTGATGTTTTAAGCCTCGCGGGTTGCGAACCTGTAACCATTGACCGGTGTCCGAACGCCCAGTCTTTGTATTCATTGACGAGTCCGGCAACTTCGATTTCACGGAACGCGGAACACGGTTCTTCGTGCTCTCTGCACACGTGACGACGGCGCCGGAGGCATGTTCGTCCAGACTCCAAGCGCTCACCTATGAGTTCTTGGCGCGTGCCGACTCTGACCAAATCCCATTTCACGCAAGTGAAAATTCGACTGCTACGCGAACCGCAGTTATCAAGAATTTGTGTTTCGAATCTGACGGGTGTCACGTCGTATCTGTTTGGATCAGAAAATCAGATATCCATCCCGACAGGCAAAATACAGAGTCGCTCTTCTCAATACTCGCCGCTGAGATAGGCGCACGATTGACCAGTGAAGCGAGGCCGACCGGCTCGGCTTGGGTCTTCTTGTTCGACATGGCCCTCCCCAAACGGCAACAACAACCTGCTTTGAAAAAACTCAAGCGCCAGCTAGCTGAACTGGGGGTTCGATTCGTCATTGCTTTCCGGCCAGTAACGCACGACGTCAACGGGCAGATTGCCGACTACTACGCCTGGGCCACCTTGCGAGGTTTGGAACGGGGCGATCGCAGCTGGCTCGAGACACTTCCCGGTCGCCATGAGATTCACGAGATTAAAAGTTAAAATGACCACCCCGCCTATCCTTACGGAAGAGCCCAGGGGCTCTTGTCAACGGGGTGGAACCTTTAGGACGATGATAGCACCCACGCTCGCGCGGCGACACGGGTGTTGAGAAGTTCTAAGCGGACTTTTCGGCGCGACGTTCGATCATGGTCGGCGCGGCGCCGGTCTCGACAGAAGCCTTGGTTACGATGACCTTTTCGATGGAGTCGGTGGACGGAACTTCAAACATGATCGGCCCGAGGACGTCCTCGAGGATCGCGCGAAGCCCACGAGCACCGGTTCCACGCTTGACCGCCAGGTCGGCAATCGCGTCAAGCGCGTCTTTCTCAAAATCAAGCTGAACGTCGTCGAGTTCGAACATCTTTTGGTACTGCTTGACCAGCGCGTTACGCGGGCGAGTGAGGATATCGATAAGAGCGTCACGGTCGAGCGGCAAAACCGACGTGACGACAGGCAAACGCCCAATGAATTCGGGGATGAGCCCGAACTTGTGAAGGTCTTCCGGCTGAACCTCGGCGAAAAGAGTCTGTTCGTCCTTCTTGGACTGCAAAGGTGCGCCGAAACCGATTCCGTGACGGCCAACGCGCTGCGAAATCATTTCCTCGAGCCCCGCAAACGCTCCGGCGACGATGAACAGGACGTTGGTCGTGTCGATCTGCAGGAATTCCTGGTGCGGGTGCTTGCGGCCGCCCTGCGGGGGAACCGACGCGACCGTTCCTTCGAGGATTTTGAGAAGTGCCTGTTGGACACCTTCGCCGGACACATCACGCGTAATCGACGGGTTTTCGGCTTTGCGAGCAATCTTGTCGATTTCGTCGATGTAGATGATTCCCTGTTCTGCACGCTTGACGTCGTAGTCGGCAGCCTGAATCAGCTTGAGGAGAATGTTTTCGACGTCCTCGCCGACATA